>CAYRBS010000085.1:0-3921 GCA_964422335.1 uncultured Mariniphaga sp.
TTAATCCTCCTGTTTCTTTTTGGTCTTAAAAGAACGAATTTAATAAACGGGGGAGAAAATCGCAAAAAATTGATTTAAAAATAATTGAATTAGTGCCTTAGATTATAATTTGAGACATTTGTTTTAAATCCACAGTGTATTTAAATGTTTACAGAACATCCAGACAAATTGTGCTATACGAGCCTGACCAGGCCAATCCTGAGCTTTCAAATGCCCTGGTGTCAGCAATATCAATCTGTTCAAACCTATTAAATTGGGCTTCTGCCCTGTCTTTGGGAATTCCGAAACTTGTATCTTTTATATAAAATTCAACAAAGGGCCCTTAGTCCTGCAATCAACGTTAATCGTTCCTGATTCGGTATATTTCGGGTTGATAAGCAATATTACGGCCAGGCTGTTCTCAAATATTTTACGAAAACGACCATCACTATTTTCAAATACCCCTTCACTTCCACTTCATTTAAATTGTTATTACAAATTTTGTCCCTTCGGAAGGTTTACTTTCTACTTTTACTTCGGCGCCGTTTTTATCCAGAAAATCTTTGGCAAGAAATAAACCAATTCGGGCTCCTTTTCTAACATTTTGGGCTTTCTCGCCTGATTTTTTGGTGAAAGTAAACAGTTTATTCAGGATTTCCTCCTCCATTCCAATCCCGGTATCTTCTATCTCAATTCTGTTTTTTCCATCCACCGGTTTAATCCTGATAATGATTGTCCCTTCTTTTTTGTTGTATTTAACCGCGTTTGCCAATATATTACGCAATGCGACAGTTACCATATTCTCATCTGCATCAATAAAAACTTTTGTGGAATAAAATTCTTTTTTAACCTGAATTCCCTGAATAGTAATTGCCTGCTGAAAATATGCCAACAGATTTTCAATTAAAGCAATAAGGTTAAACGGTGCTTTTTCGGGTTTGAGTTGAAGTAAATCGTTTTTCGACCAGTTGAGCAAACCTTCCAGCGTTAAATAAGCAGACCTTGCATTCTGGCTGAGTGAATTTAATACCTTCCGAAGTTCTTCCTTATCGTAGCTGTCGAAATTTTCAATGGTCAGTTTCAGGAACTCATCGAGTACGCCAATGCCGCCCCTGACATCGTGAGAAATGAGGGACAAAAACCTTGATTTTATGGTGTTCATTTGCTCGAGTTCGTTGTTCTTGTCGGTAAGTTCCCTGTTTTTTACCAATAACTGTAAATCGGTTTCAATGTGGTTTTTTACCTGGCTCAGCAAATCGATATAATCCTGATTGTAGCTGTTTTCCTTGTTGTCGAGCAGGCACACCGTCCCGAAAACCTCGCCATCGGGCCAGTTGACGGGTAACCCAAGGTACGAAATCATATTGATATCCACATCGGGGTTGTTTTCTTTCCAAACGTTGCTTTTGGTGGCATCGGGAACTATCAACTGTTTTTGGGTGCCAATTACGGTTTCGCAATACAAACCGTAAATGAGTTTTGCCTCCTCGCCGGCTTTATAAGGATTTCCATCGGTCTGACTTTTCACAAAAACCTCGATGGTGTCTTCATTGAGTTTCATGATTAATCCCGAGGGTACATTTACCATTTTAGCCGTAACATCGATTAAAGATTGCCATTTCTGAATAACTTCGGAAACGATTTCGGGCTTAAGCGGGGAACCGATTTTCACCTTTTTTTGTTGTCCGCTTTCCCTGATTGTAATGTTGGAATTCCTTTTTTCCATACCTGAAGTTTATACGAAATGCTTTAATCTTCACATTAACAATGCAGATTAAATGCAACCTATTAATTATTTCCGCAAAAAGCAACTTCAATATAAAAAAAATTGCCGGGAAAAAATGTGATTTTCACTTAAACGGCGAATCGGGTTCTTTGGCAAACATTTTATAGGCCATTTTTTCAACCAACGAGGGCATTACCTTTGAAAGAAAAACCGTGAACTTGCCTTCGAGAAACGTGAGGACCAGCTCCCGTTTCCGTTTTTCCACCGCCCTGAAAATATGGGCGGCACATTCTTCTGCCGACATCATTTTATTTTCGTTCCGCGGTGTTTCCCCCTGCTTGTCGCCGTTGGCCACCAGGGCAGATTTTCTGATTTCGGAAGCGGTAAAACCGGGGGCGGCGATGAGTACGTGCAATCCTGTTTTCAGGTTTTCCACACGGATGGTTTGCAAAAAGCCACGCACGGCAAATTTTGAAGCCGAATAACCACTGCGTCCGGGCAATCCGAGGTATCCCCCCACCGAAATAACTCCCGCAAGCGAACCTTTTGTTTTCAGCAGATGGGGCAAGGCAAATTTGGTGCAATACACCGTACCCCAGTAATTGACATCCATCACCTGTTGCATCACTTCCATATCCGTGTTATGGAATAATGCCCGCATGGATATTCCGGCATTGTTGATTAAAACGTCGATCCGGCCAAACTTTTCAACCGCCTTATCAATAAGGTTTTTGCAGTCAGATTCGATGGTAACATCCGTTTTAACAGTCAGCACCTCTGTTTTATCCAGTTTATTTTTCAGTTCGTCTAAAAGCTCATTGCGACGGGCAGCCAAAACCAGGCCCCAGCCTTCGTCTGCATATTTTTCGGCCAGCGCTTTTCCGATGCCTGACGATGCCCCCGTGATTACAATTATTTTTTTTTGCATAAAATACCCTGTGAGTGATTCTGCAACAGAAAAATTTCTGTGACGAAAGTATAAAAATTTGGTTTCACTCAACAACAAATTGGGATTTTACCTGATTTATATTTTCACCCGGATAAAAATAATTAACACTTCTAAAAGTCCCTTTTATTATGTGTATGGAATGATTAGTTAATAGTGATTTGCAGAAAGTCCGGTTAATTGCTTTGCGCCAACTACCCTGGAAACAATGCCGCCCGAAAGTGTCGCGTCAAAATGTTTTCCATAAAAAAAAAGACGCCTTTCGGCGCCTTCTTTTCTTCTGTATTTATGGTACCGGTCGTTATAGCCGGAAAAAAATTTATGATTCGTCTTCTTCTGCTTATTCACTTATCTCGAAATCCTGTTCCGTTGATTCACCGGCCTCAACACTTACTGAGGCAGTTTCTACGTCCTCATCATCTATATTCAAAATGAGAGAATAATCACCCGCAGGAATGTCCGACATGGCATAGAATCCTTCTTCGTCGGTATTGGCAGATGTGATTGTATCTTCTTCTACAACAAGTGTCAGCAAGGCATCTTCAACGGGATTTTCTTCCCCATCGATAACATTACCGGAAATGTCTCCGGTGTCATCACCTTCTTCTTCACTTACCACGAAATCCTGTTCCGATGATTCACCGGCCACAACACTTACGGAGGTCGTTTCTACGTCTTCATCGTCTATATTCAATATGAGGGAATAATCACCCGGAAGAATACCCATCATGGCGTAGAATCCTTCTTCGTCGGTATTGGCGGATGTGATTGTATCTTCTCCTTCAACAAGTGTCAGCAAGGCATTTTCAACGGGATTTTCTTCCCCATCGGTAACATTACCGGAAATGTCTCCGGCAGTAGTCTGCACGTGGGCAACAGCCCTGACAACCGGTTTAAAAATAAAGCCGTTTACTTTTCCTTTTCCATGCTTCATGTTGCCACGCATGACAAAAGACCGGCTTACATCGAAATCAAGCAGTACCTCAGCATAGGCCCCTCCTTCCACTTCAAGCGAAGGGTCTAATTTAATTTTCAAACCACTGGCATTCCCGCTGGGGACTTTCAGATCGTATTCAGTACCCTCTTCATCGTCCATAACAATACCAGCGTCAACGACATGCAACCGGATTTCCTTATAAACTCCATTGGGGATATCCTCCTCGGCCAACACGGCTGTAACCCCGTTACTCAGTTCCAACAGGTTGAAAGTTGTTTCCTCTTCCAGTTCCAGCCTGACAGAAGATGGGTTCATTTCATCTTCCCCACTTTC
>CAYRBS010000085.1:4021-5995 GCA_964422335.1 uncultured Mariniphaga sp.
CCACTTTCGCCATCTTCGCCGTTCTCCCCATTCTCATCTTCTTCAGTTTCGGCCTCTTCGTCTGTGCGCAATTCAATCCAGTCGATGGTTACATTTGCTTCTGCAACCAAATCGGCCGGAAAAGGAGCATCGGTAAGCCGGATTACAACGGTACCTGAATTTTTATCCGAACTACCTTCACTATTGCCGGTACCAGCAAGTTCATCGTCTGCGAGCTCGTTACATCCAATAGCGAACCCCATTAAAAAAAGGGTAATTAACCCAATCCATCCTGATTTAAATGATCGTTTCATTTTCCTTTTCATTTTAATTAATTAAAAAATTCTAATTTTATATTCACTTTCAAAACGGTATTCCAATTGTAACGGCTCACAAACAATCTGGAGCATATTTTCCAGGTTTCCTGTTTGTACCGTTCCCGAAAAATTTTTATCTGCCGGTTCATCCACTTCGATGTCCACACCAAAAAAGTTTTCAATTTCGTTCACTACAGCAGATAAAGGAGTATTGGAGAAATTCTTGTTGAATTGTGCAAATCCGGGATAGCCGGCTTCAGTTTCAAATTCTTCTGTCCGGGCTGTTTTATTCTTTCCGGTAAATTGCGTGCCCGGCTCCAGTACCCATGAATCATTTTCATAATTGGTTTTTACACTGCCCTGGAAACACTGCACCCTGAGATTGTCCTCTCCCTCATTCACCAGAAACCTTGTTCCCAGCACTTCCACTTCGCCCTGTTTTGTTTCTACCTGAAACCCGTTCCCTTTTTCCACTTCAAAATAGCCTTCGCCAACCAATTCAACCTTTTTATTCCAAAAATATTTATTGAAAGAGAGGGAACTGCCGTCGTGTAAAACAACCCTGGAGTGATCGGGCAAACGGTAAGCAAAAGTTGTGTTTTTATCGGCAGAAATGGTTTGAGAGGCAGTAAAAAACCAAAAGGTAACGAGGACTGCAACGGTGGCAGCAACCGATGCGGCACCAGCGAGGTACCAGGTAATTTTCTGTTTGGATTTTCTTTTTGCCTTCTCTTTTTCTTCAATTTTTTTAAAAAGTGTGTCCAGTACTTCCTCCTTGCCGGAACGAACTTGAATCTGGTAATTCCGAATCAATTGATCGGCCTTCTGAGAAATTGATTGATTATTTTTTCCTCTGTTGTTCATTTGCAAAAAGGTTTCCCGGACACATCATTTTATTACTAACACCTTCAATATCCACAAAGGGGAATTTACCCTACCTTTTTTTTCAGAATTTTAAATTTATAAAGAAAACCGGGGTGAATCCAAGGGCGGAAATATCCGATCGAACGGTCATGGAACCTGTATCGGACGAAAACCGGAGGTAATTTACTTCCACAATATTTTTTCGATCGAAAACATTTAACATGGAAACCCCGGCGCTAAAAGAATAGAAACTTTTATAGAATGTTTTCATCAGTGCCAAATCCAGCTGTGCAAAACTTTCGGAACGGGCAAATTCTTCACTTGCCGTATCCTGTACAAACCGGAAAACCGGTAATCCGCTGGCTACCTGCCAACTGCCCGTGAGTGTCCAGTTCTTCCAGCCCACCATTTCGGTCAGTTTTAACCGGTGGGTGCGGTCGTTGTACCCCGGGTGCCAGTTATTGTCGAAAATACCGTCGGTTTTCTCTTCGTTTGAAGACAATGAATAACTAAACATGTGATTAAACAGGGAATGTTTTTTCTGGACAAACAGATCAATTCCCTTGTTCCGTTCGTTGCTTTCGCGCGGGATGTAGGTTACAACCCAGTCCTCTCCGGAACTGACATCTTCGGCAAACAAGTTCATTTTTCCCCGGGCATTTTTCCGGTAAACTTCAAAATCAACAAACCAGCCATCCTTTTCATATTTGGTTCCGACAACATAATGTGCTCCGCTAACCGTCCCCGCCCCATCTTCGCCGGGTAAATACCAAACCGGACTAAAATGCCCTTCGCTGTCGAACCTCCGGATGCC
>CAYRBS010000085.1:6095-9420 GCA_964422335.1 uncultured Mariniphaga sp.
TCTGTAAACTCCTCCAATTCCCCTGTTTCGTCAATCATGTTTTTTTCCCAGGTGGAAAAACCGGCTGAAAAAGAATGAAACCATTTTTCATTCGCCTGCCACTTCCAGTTTAAACTCAGGCCAAGGTTTTCGCTGTTCATTCTTTCGTTCCGGTAGTAATCATTCGTCTGAATCAGTTCAAAATCCCTGCTTTGCTCATCATTTCCATAAAGCAGGTTCAAATCAAATTCCATATTCTGGTCAGGGTGGAAGCTGATTTTTGCATTCACATCGTTAAACCTGACAGTGGGAATAATGGTAGAAGTAACCGGGTTTTCATCGGTTGATTCTACGTTTTCAATTAAACGAAAGTAGAGATAGTTTTGCCAGGTGTCGATAAACGAACGGCGCCAGGCAGCGGTTATTGAAAACTTGTCGGTGATGGGCACATTTCCCAATATATTCGAATTCAGCAAGTTGGCCGACACATCGAGGTACGGACGGTTATTTTTGCCCGATTTTCCGGTGAGTTCGATTAACCCGGCTACCCGTCCGCCGTAACCGGCATCGAACCCGCCGCGGGAAACAAAAGCCTGCTGCACAAATTTAGAATTCAATACACTCATGTTCCCCAGGAAGTGGCTGGTTTCCAACACCGGAATACCGTCGAACAACACCAGGTTATCGGTGGGCGCGCCACCCCGGATGGAAAGCCCGGACGAACCGCCCTGCAAAAAATTAACCCCCGGAATTAACAACAGGGCATTTCCAAGGTCATCGTTTGAGATGCGCGGAATAGCAGATGACTTTATCGGGTTAAATGCTATTTTTTCAGGTTGGGAAGAGGCTTGTAAAACCTCCCTTTCCGTATGCAGTACATCGACGGGATCCAGCATTATTTCCACAGGTTCCAGAAAGATCAGAACTGTTTCCTCCCGGGAAACCACCGTATCCAGCCTGCGGTACCCCAGGTGGCTGAATAACAGTTTTACCGAATCGGTTTCAGGTACATCAAAACTAAAAAAACCGAGCTCATTGGTCATCCCCCCCTTGTTTTCGCCGGTAGCTACATTGCAGTAAATCAGGTTTTCACCGGTTTCTTTATCGCGTACAAAGCCCGAAATGGTAAACTTTTGGGATTTGATCCTGCTGAGGGGCCCGGATTTCAAGTCATTCCGTATAACGAGTACCCAGGTGCCGTCAATTTTCCTTGCCGAAACAGCATATTCCTTTTCGAGAAAATCTAAAAATTGTTCCACCGGGATGGCGTCAAACGAAAAATGGGTTTCAATTTCCCGGAAAGTATCGGCATCGTAAGCAAATTTAATTCCGTAACCGGCAGAAACTTCCTCCAGCACTTCGGCCAGCGGTTTTCCTTCCGATTCAGCGGTAATGGAGGGTTGCTGGGCGCTCACCTGGAAATATCCCGGCAGGAAAAAAAGAAAAAAAGCTATATGTTGAAAAAATCTATTCAAATACAAACGGTTGAGTTATTTTTTTGATTCTCCATTAATCATTGAACGAACCGAACGTTAATTGGTTTATATTTTATCTCCCAATTTTTTCCGCAAAATCCCCAGGGCTTTGCTCATTTGTTTTTCCACAGCTTTATTGCTTACCCCAAGGTTCTCTGCAATTTCCCGGTAGGTAAGTCCATCCAACCGGTTCATTAAAAAAACCACCCTGCTTTTTTCCGGAAGATCGGCAATTTCCTTTTGCAACTTACGGTCGAACTCCTTCATCTCCATAACAAACTCTGGCGATTCATTTTCAATTTTTTCAAAATAGGTAGAACGAAAGGCCAGGTCGTATTTTTGCCGGCGTTTGTCTTTAAAAAAATTGTTCCGGGCAATGGTAAAAAGATAAGCGCGCACAGTTTCATCTTTCACTTTAAGCCGATTTTCCCACAACTGAAGAAAAACATCCTGAACCAGATCTTCAGCAAGGTTAATATCGCCCGAAAGATAAAACAGGTAATTCCGGACATATTCATAATTATGATCAAATATATCCCTGAACCAGCTTTTCGATCCGGATCCAACTTTCATACAAGCCAATCAATATTTTTCGCGTCCAATTCTACTAACTACAAAACAAGTAAATTATTTTGGGCGAAAAACGAATATTTACAACAATTTTATTTCCAATAATTAAAAACAATTTAACGGATTCAACCCGAAAAATGTTCCGGAAATAATAGCGCCAGTAATTCAACCAGGTAAAAACCTGAATGAAAAGATAATTGACAGGATGAAAAAAATGGTTACTCTTTTACCGAAAACTTATAAATGGTGGTTGATTTAAAAACCTCCCCCGGGTTTAGCAAAGTGGAAGGAAAAGCCGGTTGATTGGGACTGTCGGGAAAATGTTGGGTTTCGAGGCAAAACCCGGTCCGTGCGGTATAAGGTTCCCCGCTGTTTCCCGTTTCGTTTCCCTGAAGGTGGTTGCCGGTGTACAGCTGAACGCCCGGTTCGGTGGTAAACACTTCCATGTACCTTCCGCTCTCGGGTTCAAAAGCGCTGGCGGCAAATTCCAAATCGTTGGGCTCTTTATTAATGATGTAGTTAAAATCGTATCCTGCGCCAAAAACCAGTTGCGGGTGGTCATCGTCAATCCGTTCGCCAATGGCACGGGGCGATGTAAAATCGAGGGCGGTTCCCCTGATGTCGGCAATTTCCCCGGTAGGGATCATATCCTCGTTAACGGGGGTCGATTCATTTGCGTTTATCACCAGCACATGGTCCAGGATATCGCCGTTCCCTTCTCCCCTGAGGTTGAAATAACTGTGATTTGTGAGGTTTATGTGGGTAGGTTTGTCGGTGGTAACTTCGTAATCAATTTTTAACTCGTTGTCGTCGGTGAGGGTGTAGGTAACGCTGGCCGTTTTATTTCCCGGGAAACCAAATTCACCATCGGGGCTTTCCAGCGAAAAAGTAGCAACGTTCCCGTTTTTTTCATAGTCCCACACTTTACGGTACCAGCTGTCGGGACCGGAATGCAAACAAGCCTCTCCGTTGTTTACAGGTAATTCGTAAGTTTCATCATCAATGGTAAACTGCGCATTGGCAATGCGGTTGGCAAAAGGCCCCACCACTGCCCCGTGGCTGGCTCCATACTGCTGATACTCTTCGATGGAATTAAAACCCAGCAACACATCGGCAAAATTCCCATTCCTGTCAGGTGCGTAAACAGAAACTATTTTGGCTCCGTAGTTGGTCAGGGTTACTACCACTCCGTTTGCATTTTCCATTTTAAACAAGCGGGTCGTTTTTCCGTCGATGACCCCCTCAAAATCTGATTTGGTGTAAGGCATTTCAATTTCGTTTTCAGTGGATGCAGTGCAGGC
>CAYRBS010000086.1:0-3087 GCA_964422335.1 uncultured Mariniphaga sp.
TCGGCATCGAGCAGGCTTTTTTGCACCTCCCGCAGTTCAAGGCCCGATAAATCGCCCAGCCGGTAACGTTCCAGGGCAATTTCCAGGTTTTCACGCGCCACATCTAAATTTTGTTCTTCCAGTTCTATGAGGCGCAGGTTGTTTTCGTATGCATAGTAAACGGTAAGCAGCTCGGCTTTAATATCCTGTTCAATCTCCTGGTACTGAAATCTCCGGTTTTCAACTTCAATCAGTGCATTGGTTTTTTCGCGGCGGCGGTTGTGCCCGTCGAAAATATCCATCCCCAACGTGAGGCCATAGTTCATGCCGCGCGATTGCTGATTATCAATTGTCACGGCTCCGTAATCGCTGACTGTTCCTGCACCGTAGCCACGGTAAGAATAATTGTAACCCGACGACAGGTTCAGGTAGGGATATGCCCGCGATTCAATGATTTTTTGATCGAGTTCAGAAATAACCTGATTTTTTGTGGCAATTTGCAGGCTCGTGTTGAAATCGAGGGTCGATTCGAGCAGTTCTTCATGGAGCAAGCCGGGATCATAAACAATGGAGGTGTCCTTCAACACAACACTGTCTTTCAGGTTTTCCATGGCCATCAGCTGCTTCAGCCTTACTTCCGATTCACGGATTTGTTCATACTGCCGTGCAAGTCGCGAACTGTCTTCATTCAGGTAAACAACAGACTGCAGCAGGTCCAGTTTCGATGAAGCGCCCAGCGTGTAGCGATGTTCATCAATGCGTACCCGCTCGCGCGAAAGCGACACTGCATAGGCCATGTTGTTGTAATAATTCAATTGCTGAATATGATAGTAATACTCTGAAGCTATTTGTGCCACCAGGTTTTCCATGGCCATTTGGGTATTAAGCTCCCCCATCTTTTTCAGCTCGTTTAATTTTTGATAGGATGTTTGCACGTTAAACCCGCGAAACAGCGTCATATCCAGGTTTAGCGCCGCCGAACCCGTGGTAGTGTGAACGCCCTCAGAAACATTTTCTTCACCGTCCGTCATTTTCTGGGTGGTAGTTGTAATATTTCCACCATACCGGTTGGTAGTAGTAACGGAAGGGAAAAACCCGGCATTACCGCGTGTGTAATTATTGCCGGCCACCTCTTCCCTGTTGCGGGCCACTTTTACCGAAAAATTCTGTTCAAGGCCCGTTACCACACAACGACTCAGGTCGTAAACCTCCTGTGCCTGTAAAGTTTCAGGAAGAAGGAATACCAGGACGGCCGGAATAAAATAGTTAATTCTCAACAGGTTTCTGAAGGGTAATCGCATCATCATTTGTTTTTTTTGATTCACTTGAAATTAACAGGTAAATACCGGGTACCACAAACAGGGTAAGCAGGGTGGCAATAAAAAGTCCGCCTATTACTGCGGTACCCATAGCTATACGGCTTTCAGCGCCTTCGCCCAGCCCCAGCGCCAATGGTGAAATACCCAAAATGGTTGACAAACTGGTCATCAGGATGGGCCGGAAACGTGCAGCCGATGCATATTTAATGGCTTCCAGTTTTTTCATGCCGGCTGCTTTTCGCTGGTTGGCAAACTCCACAATCAGAATTCCGTTTTTTGAAACCAACCCAACAAGCATGATAATTCCAATCTGGCTGAATATGTTCATAGTTATATCGAAATACCACATAAAAAGCATGGCCCCTGATAAAGCCAGGGGAACAGTCATCATCACAATAAGCGGGTCTTTAAAACTCTCGAACTGGGCCGAAAGCACCAGGAAAATCAGCACTACGGCCAAAACAAAAGCAAACATCAGGCTCGACGAACTTTCCATAAAATCTTTTGAATCGCCGTCAAGCGCCGTGCGGAAGGAATCGTCGAGTACGCTGGCAGCTATCTGGTCCATTTCCTGGATGCCTTCGCTAATAGTGACTCCATCGGCCAGGTTCGATGAAATAGTGGCCGAAACAAACCGGTTGTAGCGGTACAACTGCGGCGGTGCTGTAGTTTCATGCAACGAAACAAAATTATCGAGCTGTACCATGTGGCCTTTGTCGTTTCTGACATAAAGCGATTTTAGATCGAGTGGTTTGTTCCGATCCTGCCGGTCCAGTTCACCCAGAATCTGGTACTGCTTTCCGTTCATAATAAAATATCCGAACCGCTGGCCGCTCAGTGCCAGTTGAAGAGTTTGCCCGATATTCTGGGTAGAAACGCCCAGCAGATTAGCTTTGTCGCGGCTAATTTCGATTTGCAATTCGGGCTTGGTGAACTTCAGGTTCACATCAGGCATCACAAAAATGGGATTGTCGCTTACCTCGGCCATAAATTCGGGCAAAACCTCACGGAGCCTGTCAATGGTTGGCGCCTGCAACACATACTGAATAGGCGGTCGGGCGCGCCTGCCACCAAAGGTTGACTGCTGAACTACCGTTGCCCTTGCTTTTGTCTTTTTTTGCAGTTCGGCAGTTAGGTGGCTGGCAATTTCCTGCTGCGAGCGTTCCCTTTCATCGGGATGGGTTAAAACTATCCGTACAAAAGCCCAGCTTCCCCGCACAAGGGAGATCATGTTTTCCCGCTCGGGAATAATATCCTCCACCAGGTTCGCGATGTCTTCAACGTAATCATAATTAAACTCGTAAGTAGCCCCTTCGGGCGAAGTGACTCTCGCATTCATTTGTGAGCGGTCTTCCATTGGCGCCATTTCAGCAGGAATCACATTCCACAAATAGATTATTAGTCCTGCAGATAATAAAAGAACTCCCAAAGAAATGTATTTCCGATTTAGGAATTTTTCCAGAAGGCGTTGGTAGCTATTGTTTAACCGCACAAAATATTTTTCAGACCAGTTGTAAAACCGGTTGTGTTTTTGCCTCGATTTAAGCAACTTGGTAGAAAGCATGGGCGTAAACGTAAGCGCCACAAACGATGAAATAGCTACGGCACCGGCAATAACAATACTGAATTCGCGGAAAAGCCTTCCGGTCATCCCTTCCAGAAAAACAATGGGGAAGAAAACAGCTACCAGCGTAATGGTGGTAGCAATAATGGCAAAAAATATTTCGTTGGCCCCTTCCAGCCCGGCTTGCTTCGGGGTCATTCCCCGTTCAATTTTCACGTAAATGTT
>CAYRBS010000086.1:3187-9244 GCA_964422335.1 uncultured Mariniphaga sp.
CTTCCAGCCCGGCTTGCTTCGGGGTCATTCCCCGTTCAATTTTCACGTAAATGTTTTCCATCATCACAATGGCATCATCCACCACCAGTCCGATGGAAAGTACAATGGCCAGCAAGGTGAGCACGTTAATAGTAAACCCGGCCAGGTACATAATAAAAAACGAGCCCACCAGCGAAACAGGGATTACCAGAATGGGGATAATGGTTGTCCGCCAGTCGCGCAAAAAGAAGAAAATGATTACCACTACCAGGAAAAATGCCAGGTAAATGGTGGTTTGCACCTCCCGGATGGAGGAACGGATATATTTGGTATTGTCGAAACCGATCTCAATTCCCACATCATCGGGCAGGTCTTTTTTAATGAATTCCAGCCGTTCGTTTACATCGTCCACAATATCGATATGGTTCGCACCCGGTTGCGGAATAATAACGGTAGCAACCATGGGTACCCCATCCATTTTCATGATACCGCGCAAATCTTCGGGACTTAACTCAGCCCGCCCTATGTCGCGCACCCGGATGAGCTGGTCGCCCGATTGCTTCAGGATGAGGCTGTTAAATTCTTCGGGGGTTGTCATTAGTCCGAGGGTGCGGATGGTCAGTTCAGTGGTATTTCCCTCGATGCTTCCTGCCGGGAGTTCCACATTTTCGCGCATAATGGCATTCCGAACATCGAGCGGGGTCATCTGGTAACCGGCAAGTTTATCGGGGTCGAGCCAAATCCGCATGGCATATCGTTTTTCACCCCATATATTTACCGCGCTCACTCCCGAAACCGTTTGCAACTGTTCCTTGAAGGTAAGTTCGGCAATTTCTGACAGTTCCAGCAGCGAACGTTTGGGACTGTTTACCGCAATCATCAAAATGGGGTTGGCATCGGCATCAGCTTTCGATACAATAGGAGGATCGCAGTCGCGCGGCAGGTAGCGTTGTGCCTGCGAAACCTTGTCGCGCACATCGTTGGCGGCAGTTTCAAGGTCAACCGAAAGTTCAAATTCAACGGTTATATTGCTGCTTCCCTGGCTGCTGCTGCTGGTGAGCGTGCGGATACCCGGAATGCCGTTGATGGACTGTTCCAGTGGTTCGGTAATCTGGGTTTCAATTACATCGGAGTTGGCGCCGGGGTAGGATGTTCTTACAGAAATAATGGGAGGATCCACACTGGGAAACTCCCTGACACCAAGGAAAGTCATACCAATTCCCCCGAACAACAGGATAACAAGTGAAAAAACAGTAGCCAGTACGGGCCGCTTTATGCTGACGGATGAAAGACTCATTTTATTCGTTTACTAAATGTTGATTGGTAACCAAAGTATCGAGTTGAACAGGGAGATCGTCCCTAAGCTGAAGGGTTGCTGTTGTGAGCAGCGTATCGCCAAAGTTCAGGCCAGACCTGATTTGGATGTGCGATTCGGTGCGCAGTCCGGTTTCCACTCTCACCTCCTTTGCTTTTCCGTTCCGCAGGATATAAACCTTTGCTCCCTCCATTTCAGGAATCAATGCTTCGGTTGGGATGGAAATCACATTTTCAATCTGCGACAAAAGTGCCCGAACGCTTGCAAACCGGCCGGGTTTAAGTTCTTCACCGGTGTTTGGATAGAGCGCCCTCGCCACAATGGTCCGTGTATTAATATCTACTTTTGGTTCAATAGCATATACTTTGGCATCAAAGGTTTTCTGAAATCCGTCCATTTCAAACTGAATGGGAAATCCCGGAACCACTTCACCGGCATACCTTTCAGGAATTGAAAATTCTATTTTCAGCGGACTGATTTTTACCAGTTGAACAATTTTTGTTTGGGTGGATGCGATAGCACCTTCACTAATCATCCGTAAACCCACAATGCCGTCGAAAGGGGCGCGCAGTTCGGTTTCGTCGATGCGGGCTTCAACGAGCATTATGTCGGCTTCAATGGATTGCAGCTCGGTGGCCACCTGGTCGTAACTTTCGCGACTGATGGCATCACGGTCGAGCAACTGCCGTTGTCTGAACTCCCGTTCCTCGGTGAGCTTCTTCTGGGCCTGCAATTTAAGCAACTGCGCCTGCAAAGGCCTGTCGTTAATTTTTGCCAGTAAATCGCCTTTTTTCACCCGGGTGCCTTCTTCAAAATAAATATTCACTACTTTCCCCGATGTTTCAAACGATAAATCAACCTCCTCGTCGGGTAAAAGCGAGGCAGTACTGTATATCATCTCGTTCATTTCCACAGGAACCAGGACATAACCACTGGCATACAGTGGCTGCTGGCCTCCTCCCATCCCACGGGGCCCTGCCTGCGGCCCGGTACCATCGCCCGATGTAAATACTGGTTTTAATTTGGGATAAAATATAATGCCTGCAAGTACAAGCATCAGGATAATTGTAATGAATATCCTGAAAATGTTTTTATTTGCCACGTTTTAACTAATTAATTTGAATATTGAATTGTTTTTTTTGCTAAAATAATTTGACTAACGAAGTGGAAAAAGGTTAAATTGAAAAGGCCACAAAATTAAAAAATTGTTTTACCAATTCATTTATTCAGATAGATAATCTCTCTCACAAATGACACTAAATTTATAACCCGGATTATTCCTCCTCTCCAGCGACTTCACCTATCATCTCCTCCAAAATATACCCGGCGGTTTCCACATTCGGGACATTAGAAAAAGTGAGGGTGAGTTTGTGTCTTTTTTCTTTCATCTGCCCTTTGGTTTTGCCTTTTTGAACATACTGCACAATTTTAAGGAACAATGCCGACTGGTAAAACGGCGACTGCTGATCGGAAATAAAGTAGCAAATCATTTTTCCTTCCTTCAGAATGATCTTTTCCATGCCCAGTTCGATGGCTTTCCAGCGGAGTTTCACCACTTCGAGCAGTTCGCGGGTTTCGGCGGGCAGTTGGCCAAACCGGTCTTCCAGCCCGCTGCGGAACTGTTCCAGTTGTTCTTTGGTTTCAACATTGTCGAGTTCGCGATACAGCAACATCCGTTCCGAACTGCCGGGAATGTAATCCTGCGGGAAAAGCAGTTCCATGTCGGTATCGATTTGGCAATCCTGTGTAAACTTTATGTTCAGGAATGCCTTTGCCTGCTTTTGATCTTCGTCTTTAAAAACTCCTTTAAACTCTTCCTGCCGCAGTTCCTGAATGGCTTCGTTAAGGATGCGATGGTAAGTTTCAAACCCGATGTCGGCGATAAACCCGCTCTGTTCAGCTCCCAGCAGATTTCCGGCCCCGCGGATGTCGAGGTCCTGCATGGCAATGCTAAATCCGCTGCCCAAATCGGAAAATTCTTCGAGGGCACGCAACCTGCGGCGGGCTTCAGCGCTAACAGTAGAAAGCGGCGGGGTAATGAGGTAACAAAACGCCTTTTTATTCGACCGGCCAACGCGTCCGCGCAACTGGTGAAGGTCGCTCAGCCCGTAGTTTTCGGCATGATTAATAATCATGGTATTGGCGTTGGGAATATCCAACCCCGATTCGATGATGGTAGTAGCCACCAGCACATCAAAATCACCGTTAATAAATCCAAGCATCACTTTTTCCAGGCTGGGACCGTCCATTTGCCCGTGCCCCACAGCAGTTGTAACTCCCGGCACAATACGTTTGATGGTGTTCTCTACCTCAACAATATTCTGCACCCTGTTGTGGATGAAAAAAACCTGGCCGTTCCGTGCCACTTCGTATAAAATGGCTTCGCGGATGAGTTGCTCGTTAAACCCGTGCACCTCGGTAATAATGGGATAACGGTTGGGCGGCGGTGTTTGGATAATGGACAAATCGCGGGCGCCCATCAGTGAAAACTGAAGCGTGCGCGGAATGGGTGTAGCCGTTAGCGTTAATGTATCCACGTTCACTTTCAACCGCTTCAGTTTTTCTTTTACCGAAACCCCGAATTTTTGTTCTTCATCGATTATCAGAAGCCCCAGGTCTTTAAAGCTGACATCTTTGCTCACTAACCGGTGGGTGCCGATTAGGATATCTATTTTTCCGGCAGCCAAATCGGCCAAGGTTTGTTTTATTTCAGCAGAAGTTTTAAACCGGCTGATGTATTCTATCCTTGCAGGAAAATTGGCCAGCCGTTCTGAAAATGTTTTAAAGTGCTGCAACGCCAGAATGGTAGTTGGCACCAAAACAGCCACCTGTTTGCTTTCGGCCACCGCTTTGAACGCTGCCCGGACGGCCACTTCGGTTTTGCCGAAACCCACATCACCGCAAACCAGCCGGTCCATGGGAATTTGTTTTTCCATGTCTTCTTTCACGGCAGCCGTTGCTTTTTCCTGGTCGGGTGTGTCCTCGTAAATAAATGAAGCCTCCAATTCGGTTTGCAGGTACGAATCGGGCGAAAAGGCAAACCCTTTTTCCGCAATTCGTTCGGCATAAAGGGCAATCAACTCCCGGGCAATGTCTTTCACCTTGGCCTTGGTGCGGTTTTTCATTTTCTGCCAGGCGCCTGTGCCCAGCTTGTTCAGCGTTGGTTCCGTACCATCTTTGCCCTTGTATTTCGAAATGCGGTGCAGCGAATGAATGTTCACCAGCAGCGAGTCGTTGTTTTTATAAACCAGCCGGATGGCCTCCTGCATTTTCCCGTTAATTTCGGTACGCACCAACCCTGCAAACTTCCCGATGCCATGATCGATATGTACAACATAATCGCCGGGATGCAGCTTGTTCAGCTCCTTCAGCGAAATAGCCTCGCGCTGCGCTTTCCGGGTTTTCAGCTTAAACCGGTGGTAGCGTTCAAAAATCTGGTGGTCGGTGTAGCAGCAAATTTTCAGGTCGTGATCCACAAACCCCTCATGCAGAGTAAAATTTACGGGGGTGAAATGCACCTCGGCTTTAATGTCGTGAAAAATGGCCTGCAACCGTTCCATCTGTTTTTCCTGGTTCGACAGGATAAAAACTTCGTAACCACCGTTTTGATGTTCCTCCAGGTTTTCGCCCAGCAAATCGAAATTTTTGTTGAAAACCGGTTGCCGGGCGTTTGAAAAACGAAACACCGAACCGGGTTCAAAACCGGGGTCGTTGCCCCAGTCGCTAACGGTTTTAGCTTGCAGTTGTTTTTTCAATTGATCGCCCGAAACCATCCATTCCAGAATATTTTCATCTTCCGCCTTCGCGAGAATTGCCTGGCGGTGAATATCGTTTACCTGGTGAAAAAACTGATTCAGGCTGTTCCCGAAATAAAGCGTGTTTTCGGGCAAAAAATCAACCAGCGAAACCCGGTTTCCTTCCAGCTTTTCATCCTGAATATTTGGTACAATGGTAATTTGCCTGAAAGTTTCTTTTGAAATCTGGTCATCGATATTAAAACTACGGATAGACTCCACTTCGTCGCCAAAAAAGTCGAGGCGATATGGGTCTTCGTTTGAATAAGAGTAAATATCCGCAATGCTGCCCCTCACCGAAAACTGGCCGGGAGAATATACAAAATCAACCCGTTCGAACCCGTATTCAAATAAAAACTCATTGATAAACTCGATGGAAATTTTGTCACCGACAGCCACCTGCAATGTATTCTGCTCAAGGTTGGGCTGCGAAATCACGGTTTCCACCAATGCCTCGGGATAAGAAATAATCAGACAGGGAGATTCGTTGCTGCGTACTTTGTTCAGCGTTTCGGTACGCTGAACGATGTTTTCCTGTTCGGGCTGACCGTATTGAATGGAACGTTTATACGATGAGGGGAAAAACAGAATAAAATCACTGAATCCCAGGTTGTTCAAATCGTCGTAAAAATAGGCGGCTTCCTCGCGGTCGTTGAGCAGGAGAACCATGGTCCGGCGGAGTTTTTCAAAAAGATTGGCCGTCCAGATGGTTTTGGCAGAGCCAATAATTCCATGCAGGTGAAGTTTTTCACCCGGGGGGGCAGCGAGTTTTTTTGCCACACCGGCAAACTGATGATGCCTCCTGAAATATTCCAACAATGCTACAGGTTCCAAATTCTCCTGAAAATTTTGACAAAAGTATAAAGAATGAATGAATCGGGGAATGGTGTTTCCATTTTCATTTTGTTTGGATTAAAAAAAAATTCTAATTTTAGAAATTTAAAAATGAACACAGCCTCAGTTAAAAAA
>CAYRBS010000087.1:0-9233 GCA_964422335.1 uncultured Mariniphaga sp.
TTTTGTTTTTCATTGTTGCCCGATTTTTGTGCTTCCCGCCACTGTTTTAACAAATGAACCTGTTGCCGGTGAAGTGGCCACAAGGCTTCGGCCCTGAGCTGGGTAGAAAAATAGTGGTTCTTCCGCCTTTCCTTTGTGGGGCTTCCCAGTAAATCGAGCATGGTTTTCCGGGTTAATGAAAGTTCAGCCAGCAAAAGGCCGAGTATTTCATCCCGCACTTTTTTATCTTCCACCAACCCGCTGTACAGTTTCATGATGTCCTCGTCGGTGGCCGCCAGGCTGGTGTCGATGTTTGTCAGCACATAGCGTACAAAATCATCGGTTTTTACCCTGCTTTTCAGTGCAGCATACATTTCGGGCTGTTCCGTTTGCATTTTTTTCAGCGTGGAGCCAACACCATACCAGCTTGAAATGTGCATGCGCGACTGGGTCCAGCTAAATACCCAGGGAATAGCACGCAGATCGGCCAGGGAACGTTTTCCGGTGCGGCGTGCCGGGCGTGAACCAATTTTACTTGATTCGATGGCATCGATGGGAGTGGCCTGTTCATAAAAGGCGATAAAGGAGGGGTGCCCGGTAAATTTTTTAAAAGCCTGATAACTCTTGCCCGCCAAATAATTAAACAGCACATTTCTTTGGTGGTCATCGTCTGCCTTGTTTACGAAGTTGAGTAAAGTTTGGCGGGTGAGGCCTGCCATCAGCAGTTCCATATTGTAGGCTGCGTTTACTTTATTGGCATACTTTCGTTCAATGGTTTCTCCCTGCTCGGTCATCCGGATCAGTCCGTTCATTGTGGAAACGGGAAGCGATTTCAGAAACCAGTGGGTAGGACCGGCGCCCCGGCTGATTGTGCCGCCCTTCCCGTGGAAAAACCGGAGTTGCACCCCATGTTTTCGCGCCACTTCGGTTAGTTTCACCTGGGCATCGTACAGATACCATGTGCTTGCCAGGATGCCACCGTCTTTGTTGCTGTCGCTGTATCCAATCATCACATCCTGCACCGGTTCCGGGAGGTTTCGGTGTTCTTTTATGTATTTCAGGCTGTTTTGGGTTACCGGGTGGCTCAAAAATTCATCCAGTATTTTGGGGCTTTTTTTCAGGTCCCCAATGGTTTCGAAAAGAGGTACTACCGGCAAAGGGCATACCAACCCACCGGGAGTGAAGTTTGTGAGCCCCGCCTCGCGTACAAAAAGGTAAACCGTAAAAAGGTCTGCGGCACTGCGGGTCATGCTTACGATAAGCGATCCAAGGGCCCGCTCAGAATAGGTGTGAATGTGGTTTCCCAGCGTTTGGAAAGTTCGTACCACCTCTTTTGCTTTTTCTGAATCAAGAAAATCAGTACTGCTGATAAAGGGCCGGTTGTGTTCCAGCTCCTCCCCGATAAACCGTTCAAATGCTTTTTTGCTGCCGGAGATATCCTTAAATTTTAAAGGCAGGCTGGCTTTTACAATATCGCGCAGGGCCTCTTCATAAAAACGGCTGTTTTGCCTGATATCGAGGTGGGCCAGGTGGAATCCGAATAACTTCAGGTGCCGCAATACTTTTTGCACATCGTAAACAGCCAGCGAGCGGGCGCCATATTGCTTCAGCGCTTTTTTCAGGAAAACCAGGTCGGTAATCAGTTCCAGTGAGTTTTTGTATGAAGAGGGCGTGTCGTACAATTCAATGCCACCGGCTGCGGTTTCTGTAACCGGAAGTTTTTGTTTTATTAGTTGAAGATATGCCTTGAAGGGTTCGTCCTGCTTTTTACCGGGAGAAATGTGCAATTCCTTTTGCAACTCCGTCATCCGCTTTTTAAAATAGTCGGGGAGGCAATCGTTGTTGCAGTAAATGCTCAGTTTGTCCGACAGTTCGTCCAGCATCGATTTCAACAACAGGAAGGCATGGAGCCTGAAAATTTTAAGTGTTTTTGCAGTTACTTCCGAAGTAACCAGCGGGTGCCCGTCGCGGTCGCCGCCCACCCAGTTTCCAAAAGTGATGGTGGGAAAGTTTTCCGTGCTTTCAACCAATTCTGGGTTGAACCCGGCTTTTTCCCAGGCCTGCCGAAGCTTATAATCATGATAATGGAGCATGTCGGGGAATACTTTGTAGAAATAGTAAAGTACGTTTTCAAGTTCCGATTCCACAGCGGGTTTTTCCAGGAATATTTCGCCAATAAACCAGAGTTTGTGCAGAATTTGTTTGATGTCGTGTTTTATTTCTTCCCGTTCATGGCTGGTGTACATCGAATTTTCGCGCTTCACCAGCAGCAGGTAAAGCTGGCGGTAAAGGGCAAGCACTACAGGACGTTTAGCCTCAGTGGGGTGTGCGGTAAGTACCGGTTCGGCGTGTATTTGTTTAAGGTGTTTTGCAATGGTTTCTTCTTTTATCCCTTTTTCTTTCAGGCTGGTGAAAATTTCACCCCACATTCCGCTTACACTTTTCAATCCGTGCTTCTCTTGTATAGCCCGCCGGTTTTGAACAGCGCCGTTTACCTCTGCCAGGTTGAGCAACTGAAAACTTATGGAAAAGAGGTGAAGCAGTTTTTCAGAACTTTCCCCTTCAAAAACAGGCTTGTCGCTTGAAATCCAGGGAACCTGCGAGGCCAGGTAAGGTTCGTTGTTTTCTTTTAAAACTTCGGAGAAACATTCGAGTAAAAATTCTAAATCGGCATAGGGTTTTCCTATTCGTTTTTTTACTTCTTCGAGAAGGTGTTCCATGATTTTGCAGTTAAACTGTTTTTTCTCAATAATAAACGACAATATTAATTATTAGACAAAACAGGAGGATAAGCCTTTTTGTTTTACTTTTTTCAATATTTTTGGAACATTCGTCCGGTTTGCCGGTAAACTATTTATTTAAATTGTTGTTCAATTTCAAAAATCAGAAGAGTGAAAAAAGAAAGAAATAACAAAACTGTTTTAGTTCCTGTTGATTTTAAACAGCCTTCGGTTGATGCAGCCGCTTATGGTTGTAAAATGGCCCAAAAAATTGATGCGGATGTACTTTTGCTTTATGTGATTGATACTCCCGGTTTACTGGCGCAGTTTTTTTCGTCGGGCGATCACCTTGTAAAAATCACCGATGAAGCCAAAGGAAAACTGGTTGAGCTGGCAAAATCGTTGAACAGGAAATCACCCGAGGTAAACATTTCGACCCGCATAGAACGTGGAAAGCCCTACGAAAAAATACTGGAAACATGCCGCGATGCAGGCACCCGGATGATAATTCTCGGCGAAAATCATCAGTGTGGCGACCCGGAAGATGAACTGGGCACAACGGTTTACCATGTTACACTGAAATCGAAAGTGCCGGTTCTTACCCTCAAAGGCGATACAACCAAAATGAATGATAAAATTGTGGTTCCGCTCGATTTAACCAAGGAAACCCGCGAAAAGTTGTCGGCAGCCTTGTTTTACGGACGTGAATACGGGGCAAAAATCCATTTGGTTTCTGCACTGGTTGGGGGCATTGCCAAAGAAGAAAGCCGCATTTACAAAAAAATGAAAGACGCCAAAGAAACCCTGGAAATGAATGGGATTGAGTGCGAGATGAAACTTTTCGACCGCTCAGAAACGCCCCCGTTTAAAAGGGTGTTGGAGTATGCTGAAAATATTGATGCCGGAATGATTTTGCTCATGACCCACCAGGAAGGCTATACACACGATAACTACATCGGGGCATTTGCCCACCATATTTTGAACCTGTCTTATATCCCGGTGTTAAGTATTACTTCGGTGAAGAACAATTTAGACTTAGCCCCGTATTTTAAAACGCTGATTGATCCTATGGGGGTGTTAATCAAAACTGAAAAATGAGTATTTTAAGAACTAAATAAACAATGCAATACATACTTATTGTTTACCTGGTGGTTTCTTTCGGGATTTTTATTTTGCCCGGCTGGCTGAAAAAGCAAAAAGCAATTTTGCTCGCGTTGGTTCAACTGGCTGCTTTTGTGTATTTTGCAGTTCGGATACCTTCGATTTCCGGCGCTGATTCCCACTACTTTTCATTGGATTGGATACCACAACTGGGGCTAAACCTGGAATTTGTCCTCGACGGATTAAGTATGGTTTTTGCCTTGCTGGTAACAGGTATTGGCGCCCTGGTTTTTTTGTATGCCAAAGCCTACATGAAAAGCTATACGGGAACCGATAAGTTTTTCTTTTACCTGATGCTTTTCAGCGGGGCCATGCTGGGGTTGGTATTATCGGCCAACCTTATCCAGCTTTTTATTTTCTGGGAACTGACCAGTTTTCTTTCCTTCTTTTTAATCAGCTATTTCCACGAAAAAGAATCGGCACGGAAGGCAGCCTTTCAATCGTTGTACATCACCGGGTTTGGCGGATTGAGTATGCTGGCCGGTATTGTGCTGCTGGGCAGTGTAATCGACAGCTATTCGCTGAATGACTGGCTTGCCAATCCGGAGGCACTGCGGGAAAGCAATTTATACCTTCCCGGCTTGTTGCTCATACTGGTAGGTGTAATTACCAAATCGGCCCAGTTTCCCTTTCATTTCTGGTTGCCGGGTGCCATGCAGGCGCCTGCGCCGGTAAGTTCGTACCTGCATTCGGCCACCATGGTAAAAGCCGGGATTTTTCTGCTGGCGCGGCTGAGCCCCGTTTTGGGAGGAACACCCGAGTGGATCTATATTATTACAATGATTGGGGTGCTGACCATGCTTACCGGTTCCTATTTTGCCATTACCCAAACCGATTTGAAGGGAATTCTGGCCTACACCACTATCAATGCGCTGGGGGTATTGGTGTTGTTGCTGGGAATCGATACCAAAGAATCTATTAAGGCGGCCATGCTGTTTTTGTTTATTCATGCATTTTATAAAGCCACATTGTTTATGGTGGCCGGCCTCATCGAGAAAAAAACCGGCACACGGGAGCTGTCCGGATTGGGCGGATTGATTAAATACATGCCTGTTACATTTGTTATTGCACTGTTGTCGTTGCTTTCTATGGCCGGGCTGCCCCCTTTGCTGGGTTTCCTGGGTAAAGAGCTGATTTACGAAGCCAATATGCAATCGCCCGGAATTGCCTCGCTGGTACTGGTTTTGGGGGTAACTTCCAATATTTTTATGGTGGCGGTTTCCTTGTATTTTGTCCGCAAAGTTTTCCTGGGGAAACCGGGAAACTATAAAAAAGAACCCAACGAAAAAGGATATGCCTTTTTGATAGGGCCGGGAATCCTGGCGCTGCTTAGTCTGGTGTTGGGGCTATCACCCGACAAACTGGGCACTGCCATTATTAAACCTGCGCTGTTTGTTGTATCCACCGAAGCCGTGGAAGTGAAGCTGAAACTCTGGCACGGGTTCAACCAGATTTTTTTCCTGAGCCTGTTTACCATTGTAATGGGAGTGGGCCTTTTTTGGGCCATGCTAAAAAGAAAAAAAGTACTGGAGGTTTGGTGCAAAGTTAACCGGGTGGTTTTTTCAGTAGAACTCGACCAGGTTTTTGCCTGGGTAATGGAAAAATTTGTGGTGATTTCAAAAATGAAAACCAAAGCAGTACAACATGGCTACCACCGGTATTATATTTTAACCATTTTTGTTTTTACCACCTTGCTGTTGTGGTTCCAGGTATATGTAACGCGATCATGGGATTTTGGCATTACCTTTTCCCTGAAACCCTTTTATATTTCGGGGCTGGCCGTTGTGATTATCCTGGCTTCAGTAGCCAGTACGCTGTCGCGAACGCGGATTGTTACCATCATTGCCATGGGGGTTGCGGGTTATGGTATTTCGCTTATTTTTCTGTATTACAGCGCCATCGATCTGGCGATTACCCAAATTCTGGTGGAAACCCTCACGGTGGTCATGTTTATGGCCATTTTACAACGGCTGCCGGAATTTGCAGTGTTATCGTCGCGGCGCACACGACTTCGCGACCTGTTTATTTCACTGGGTTTTGGAAGTGTAATGACGGTGCTTGCCTTAAAAGCAGTAAATGTAAACCTGAACCCTTCCATTTCTGAATTTTTTATTGAAAACAGCTACGGGAAGGCTTTTGGCGAAAATGTGGTTAACGTCATCCTGGTCGATTTCAGGGCGCTCGATACGCTGGGAGAGGTGACGGTGCTTACCATTGCCGCGGTGGGAGTTTATTTGTTACTCAGAACCAAAAAATCAAAATTATGAATTCGGTTATTTTACAAATAGCAGCGAAATACCTGAAGTGGTTGCTCATTGTTTTTGCAGTGCTGGCCCTGTTCAGGGGGCACAACTATCCGGGGGGAGGTTTTATTGGAGGCCTGATGGCCGGGCTGGCCATTGTTTACCGGGGTTTTGCGTTCAACGCTTTTCAGGTTAAAGAAGAATTGGCAGACCGTCCGGAACGCTATGTGGCCCTCGGATTGCTTGCCATTATCCTGAGTTTTGTTCCTTCGCTGCTGAAAGGGAAAACCCTGATGACGGGAATTTGGTTGAAAATTCCGGTTCCGGTGGCCGGGGAAATAAAACTGGGAACTCCTCTTTTGTTTGATACCGGAATATTTTTAGCGGTGATAGGAGTTACTTTACTATTTGTTTTTTCATTAACTCAGAAACAATAATGGAAATAATTTTAGCGATAGTTGTAGGTGTTTTATATACGGCGGGTGTTTACCTGATGCTCCGGCGGAGTATCCTGAAATTTATTATCGGGTTGATTTTTATGAGCAATGCCACCAATTTGCTGGTATTTCTTTCTGCCGGCCTGGTTCCGGGTAGCCCTGCTTTCGTAAAACCTGGAGATCAGAATGCTGAAGTAATGGCCGACCCGCTGCCACAGGCGCTTGTGCTAACGGCCATTGTTATCGGGCTGGGAATTGTGGTATTTACCCTGGCCCTGAAATACAAATTTTTCGAAAAAACCGGGACCGACGATTTGGATCAGCTTAAAAAAACCGATGATTGATGATAACACTTGTTGCTTTTCCCATATTAATACCGTTTGTGCTGATAATCAGCCTGCTGTTTTTCCGGTCGGATAAACTCGCCCGCTGGATTGGCCCGCTGGGTTCGGGAATTCTTCTTATTCTTTCGGTGTACCTTTTTACGTTGGTGCAGGAACATGGCGTAATTGCCCTGCAAATGGGAGGTTGGGAGGCGCCATTCGGAATTAGCCTGGTGTTGGATTATTTGAGTGCGCTAATGCTTGTCGTTTCAGCAATAATTATTCTTTCCATAGCCATTTATGCCCTTCGGTTTCTGCCTGAAGGAATCAGGTTAAACCGCTATTATATCTTCTTTTTTGGATTGGCTATGGGGCTCAACGGTGCGTTTATCACCGGCGATGTGTTTAACCTGTTTGTGTGGTTCGAGGTAATGCTGATGTCATCTTTTGTGCTCATTACCCTGGGGCGTACAAAAGAACAACTGGAAGGGGGAATTAAATACCTGGCGTTGAATCTTGTGGGGTCGATGTTTTTTCTGGCAGGAGTAGGGTTGCTTTACGGCAAAACCGGCACCCTGAACATGGCGCACCTGGCTGAGATACTGAAAAACGACGATCAGGCGATTTTAATGAATACCTCCGCTGCGTTGTTTTTTGTGGCATTTGGAATTAAAGCGGCCGTTTTTCCGCTCTATTTCTGGTTGCCGGCTTCGTACCATACGCCCAATATTACTACTTCATCCTTGTTTGCCGGGTTGCTTACCAAAGTGGGCGTTTACACTTTTATCCGCTTTTTTACCCTGTTTTTTGTACACGATCCGCAGTTCTGGCACCAACTGCTGCTGGTTATTTCCGGATTTACCATGGTGGCCGGGGGTATGGCCGCCGCCGCACACTACGAAACCCGCCGGATACTCTCCTACCATATTATCAGCCAAATCGGTTATATGATTATGGGGCTGGGAATTTTTACACCGCTGGCCATTGCCGGGGCAGTTTTTTTCACCCTGCACAACATGGTGGCCAAAACCAATACATTCCTGGTTTCGGGCATGATAAACAAAGCCCGCGGAACTTTTGAACTGAAAGATGTGGGCGGGCTGTACAAACAAAGTCCGCTTATGGCGATATTGTTTGTGGTGCCTGCATTTGCCCTGGCCGGAGTACCGCCCATTTCGGGTTTTTTCGCCAAGTTTATTCTCGTTAAGGCAGGTATTGAAAACGGGAATTATGTGATTACCGCCGTGGCCATCCTCACCGCCATGCTGACCCTTTATTCCATGATTAAAATATGGAACGAAGCCTTTCTGAAAAAACAGCCCGAGAATGAGTATGCTCAAAAACCTTTTGAAAAACTGCGGTTTGCTGAATATTTTCCATCCGTGTTTTTGGGAGTTGTAAGTATATTAATGGGTGTTTTGGCGCTTTATGTGTTTGGCTACACCATGGAAGCAGCCAACCAGCTTATTGATCCGACACTTTATATTGAAACCGTTTTAAAAAGGATGAACCCATGAAGCAATTGAAGAAAACATTCTACATAGTGGAATTTATTGTGTTTTACCTGGTAAAACTGTTACAGGCCAACCTGTATATTGCCTGGGATATTTTAACTCCGAAGATGCACACCAAGCCGGCTTTTCTGGAAGTGCCGGTAACGTTGAAATCAAACCTGGGATTACTGATGTTCAGTAATTTACTATCGATGACACCAGGAACCCTCAGCATGGACATCACCCCGGACAAAAAAAAGGTGCTGGTGCATGTGCTTTACTATTCTTCTGATGACATTATGCTCAAAGATTTTTCAGGAATTCAGGATAAAATAAAAAGAATTACGGAATAAGTTATGGAAGATACAGTGTCAACGGTTGTTTTGTTTATTGCATTTTCGCTGCTTTTGGCGGCGCTGGTGCTGGCTTTTGCCCGCCTGCTGAAAGGCCCGTCGGTTAACGACCGCATTGCTGCCATGGATGTGATCGCTTCAGTAGTTATGGGGTTCATACTGGTTTACAGTGTAATGATAAATAAGGAGATCTATTTCGATATTCCCGTTATTATTTCCCTGATTTCATTTATAGGAACGGTAGCCATTTCAACCTATTTAAAACATAAAAATGGATAAAATAATTATTTCAATACTGATACTCTCCGGTTCGTTTTTTATTTTGGTGGCTGCAATCGGCCTGGTGCGGTTTAAAGACCTGTACAGCCGCCTCCATGCAGGAACCAAGGCCCCTTCGTTCGGAATATTTTTAATCGTGCTGGGTGTAACCATCTTTTTTAATTCTCCGGTGGTGTATATTAAAGGATTGTTTATAGTGGTTTTTATTTACCTGACTGCACCGCTGGCAGCCCATGCCATCGTAA
>CAYRBS010000088.1:0-2655 GCA_964422335.1 uncultured Mariniphaga sp.
ATTTTTGCGTAACGCCATAAGAAAGCCGTTTCATTCAGAAGCGGTTTTTATTTGCGTATAATATCGATTCGCCCGCCCGGCCAGAGCTTAATGATGCTGGAAGGTTGCGCGGGAGTTACATCGTCTTGCCGGAATTCCACCACGTAATCTACCTGGTTTTTTATTTCTTCGGAAATCTCATCGAAAAATGCCGGCGCTTTTTCACCGCTGATATTGGCCGAAGTTGAAACCACCGGTCTGCGGAACCGTTGCAACAGTTGTGTTGTAAAATCTTCTTTGGTAAAACGAATACCGATGCTTCCGTCTTCGGCAATTAAATTGTGCGCCAGGTTTTTGGCGCCGGGGTAAATCACCGTTAGCGGGGTGGTGCTGATTTCCACCAGGTCCCAGGCAACTTCGGGCACATCGTTCACATACCTTTCCAGCAACGCGGGGTTTTCCATTAATACCAGCATGCTTTTGGTGTCTTCGCGCTTTTTTATGTTGAAAATCCGTTCCACTGCCCCGGGGTTGGTGGCATCGCAGCCAATGCCCCAAATGGTATCGGTTGGATATAAAATTACCCCCCCGCTTTTAAGTACTTCTACCGCTTTTTTCAGGTCGTTATGCATTTTGTTTGCTTAAAATTCCGTTGTACAAAGAAATCAATTTTTTGGCATAATTTTCCGGATGAAAGAGGGCGGCACGGGCCAGCCCTTTTTGAATCATTTCCTTTCTGGCTGGCTCGTCCCCCAGCAGCGAAGAAATTTTTGTTCCAATTTCTTCCACGTTTGCCGGATTGACCAAAACGGCTGCTTCGCCGGCAGTTTCGGGCAGTACCGAAACTTTGGAAGTTATTACCGGACAACCACTGGCCATGGCTTCGATTACCGGAAGGCCGAATCCTTCAAATACTGAAATGTAAACCGACAAGGTTGCTTTTTGGTAAAGTCCGGCCAAATCTTTTTCAGGTAAATTGCTCAAAAATGTCACCTGGTTTTCCAGGTCGTTTTCTGAAATAAACTGTTTAATTTCTGAAATATAGGGAGAGGTGGGTTTCCCGGCAAGTATCACCGGGATTTGAATTTTGGCAGCAAGAAGCGCCCTGAGCAGTGTTAACTGGTTTTTTCTTGGTTCCAGTGTTCCTACAGCCAACATATATTCTTCAGGCAGGTGATATTTTTTTTGAATTTCTGTAGTGTTTTGCCTCTCAAAAAATACGGGGGCAACGGGCTGATAGATTAGCTCAATTTTTCCCGGCGGTACCTGGAAAAAGGTTTCAATATCGTTTTGGGTTTGCCGGCTGATGGCAATAATTTTAGTGGATGCAGCACAGGCATATTTCGCTTTTTTGAAAAATATTTTCCGGTCGATGGGCTTGTAAAATTCCGGGTAACGCATAAAAATCAGGTCGTGGATGGTGACCACCGACGGGATATCGCTTTTGTGAATTCCCCTGGGCAGTTCGTTGCTCAATCCGTGGAAAATATTTACATGGTGCCGTTTTAAGTGCGGTACTAAAAACAAACTGCGCCAAAGCGATTTAAATTTTTTGGCAACCTGGTTTTGGGGGGCAACAACTTTAAAACGCTGGAAGTTTTCAAAAAGGCCGGGTTTTATTTCAGGGGTAAAAAGGGTGTAATCGTGCTCCGGGAAAAACCGGTGGAGCGCATTCAACGTGTTCCGGCTGTAATTGCCCAGCCCCGAAGAATTCATAAAAGCCCTTTTTGCATCGAACCCAATTTTCATCTGATAAGAAACGTTTATTTTTAACGGTATCATATGCGCCGTAAGGCATCACTATGTGAGAACTTGCACGGAATTGTATTCAAACTTTAGAGAGAAGTTAATTACCATGCTCGTTTCATAATTCGAAATTACAAAAAAGGCCGGGTAAAAACCCAGCCTACCATTTATTTCTAACGGATTAATTTTTCTAGTTCAACAAGAAAGCGTTTCATATCTTTTAGTTTTTCAAGAACTTCTTCTTTTTCAAATCTCACAAAAATTCCATAATCCCCGTCGGTTCTATCTTCAAATGCCTTGTAAACAATTTTGCCAATTTCTCTGTCTATTTTCCCAGGTTTTACAAATTCCTTGTTAAACCATCCCAAAAGCTGACTGTGTTTGGATGTTTTGAATCCATTTTTTAAAGCAAGAGCAAGCAGCATGTAAAACATTCCGTAATAAATACGATTAACTGCAATAACCAAAAAATTGTTTTCAATCTGAAATTCAACTTCGTTAATTGTATCATGGGCTTGCTGAACCCGGTAATTAATGAGATTTTGAAAATCAGTCTGCATAAACTCCTGTGTTTAAAGCATCAGTAATTAATGGGTGTTTCCCCCAGAATTTATTATCAATCTCTTCCTGCGAAATTATTTTCGAATCCACCAGAATTTCATAATCCACCGAAATATCAGAACAAACATCCCGAACTGCGTTTTTCTCTTGCCATGACAGAATTTCATCAGTTACAATCAGGACATCTAAATCAGAGTATTCAGTTTCCTCATTTCTGATATGAGAGCCAAAAAGTATGACTTTTTGAATTCGATTGCCCAAAACCGCTTTCAGGTTCTGCTTCACTTGATTTAATATCTCGATTTTATCAGACATAGAGCAAATTTACAAAAAAGGCCGGGTAAAAGACCCGCATTTTTATTTCTTTTC
>CAYRBS010000088.1:2755-5081 GCA_964422335.1 uncultured Mariniphaga sp.
GAGGGTGGCAAAATAGTCCTCCACCGTCTCGGGGCGGCGGATTTGAGTTACTTCCCCGTTTTCGCGGAGGAGCAGTTCGGCCGATTTTAGTTTGCCGTTGTAGTTAAATCCCATGGCGTGCCCGTGGGCCCCGGCATCGTGGATAACTACAATGTCGCCCGGTTCAAGTTCGGGCAACCTGCGGTCGATGGCAAATTTATCGTTGTTTTCGCAAAGCGAACCGGTTACATCGTATTTTTGGTTGTGCGGTTCATTTTCTTTTCCGGCTACGGTAATGTGGTGATAAGCCCCGTACATACCCGGCCGCATCAGGTTTACCATGCTGGCATCGAGCCCTGCAAATTGCTTGTAGGTTTTTTTGATGTGCAGTACTTTTGAAACCAAATATCCGTAAGGCCCGGTAATGGCCCGCCCCGATTCAAAAAATATTTTTAGCGGGGCAAGTCCGTTGCTTTCAATTTTTTCTTCATACATTTTTTTGATCCCGGCGCTCACATACTCCATGTCCACGGCTTTTTCCTCCGGTTTGTAGGGAATTCCAATTCCGCCTCCGAGGTTGGCAAAACTGATTTTTACCCCTGCTTTTTGGTTTACCTCGGCAATAAGGTTGAAAAGTACTTCGGCCGTTTCAATAAAATAATCGGGGTCCAGTTCGTTGGAGGCCACCATGGTATGAACGCCAAACTGTTTTACCCCTTTGTTTTTCAGGATGCGGTATCCTTCAATAATCTGCTCGTGGGTAAATCCGTATTTGGCTTCCTCGGGATGTCCGATAATCAGGTTGCCTTGTTTCAGGTCACCCGGATTGTAGCGCATGCAGATTGTTTCGGGAAGCCCCACATTTTTTTCGAGGTAGTCGATGTGTGAAATATCGTCGAGGTTGATAATGGCACCCAGCTCTTTTGCTGCACGGAACTCTTCAGCCGGTGTGTCGTTGGAAGTGAGCATAATTTCTTCGCCGCTCATGCCAACCCGTTTGGCCAGTTCCAGTTCCGCTTCCGAGCTACAATCAATCCCAAAACCCTCTTCTCTCAAAATTTTCATCAGGTAGGGATTGGGGGCAGCTTTTATGGCAAAATATTCTTTAAAACCATCATTCCATTCAAAAGCCTTTTTAAATCTCCGGGCATTTTCCCTAATTGCTTTTTCATCGTAAATATGAAAGGGGGTAGGGTATTGTTCAATTATTTTTTCAATTTCTTCTTTCGAAAATGGTAGATTTTTCGTTGCCATTTTTTTTGACTGTTTGATTCAATACAAAAATACAATTTGGGACAGACAATCCGGATTTATCTGATTAAAGAATAAAATATTTAGTGGAGAATTAATAAAACGCACTGAATTAGGTCAGTTCAGCTATCAATTCCCTGCTTAAAACACCGCTTGCAATTTCACTTACTTCACCGGTCATGCGCATGTTCCAGTTACTGTCGGCTTCAATTTTCAGGTTGCCACCGGGCATTTTTATGGTTAAATTATTTTGGGCCAGGCCTTTTTTTATTGTAATTGCCGCCACGGCACACGCGGAGCTTCCCGAAGCCAGGGTCCAGCCGGCGCCGCGTTCCCAAATCATTGCTTCTACCTCGGTGGGTGAAATTACTTTGGCAAACTGAACGTTAATCCGATTGGGGAAAAACGGGTTGGTTTCAATCTGGGGGCCGAAAGTTTTTACCTCCTTTTCATCGAGGTTTTCCGTTAAAACAACACAATGCGGGTTGCCCACCGATACACAATTAATCAGGTAATCTTTATATTCCAGGTGGAGGGTTTCATCGATGCATTCTTCTTTTTCGCAACTGACCGGAATGAGGGGGGAAGAAAAAATGGCTTTTCCCATATCTACTTTCACTGCTGTTGCTTTCCCGTTTTTTTCGGCAATTATTTCAGCCTGAACCAGCCCGCCCGGGGTTTCGATGGTAAATCGCCTGGATTTGGAAAACTGGTAATCGAACAGGTATTTGGCAAAAATACGCAATCCGTTGCCGCTCTTTTCCGCTTCCGAACCGTCGGGGTTGAGAATACGCAATCCAAAATCGGCATTATAACTGGGTACTTTCAGCAGGATTCCGTCGGAACCAATTCCAAAATGAACATCGCAAATTCTCCGGATGGCATTTTCGGTAAGTTCAAATCCTGTTTCATTCTGATTCAAAACAATATAATCGTTTCCCAAACCATGGGATTTTACAAAGAAATTTTGCATAACTTGAATTTTAGTTTTACAAAAGTATTAAACATCCAACAATTTTCTCCGGCAAAAGAGAACGAATTCTTTGCAGACCATTTTATTTTTAACTTTGCATAGATGTACACAAAAGAGCAAATA
>CAYRBS010000088.1:5181-6417 GCA_964422335.1 uncultured Mariniphaga sp.
AAATTATATGGCAAAAATTAACGAAAACTACCTGAAGCTTCAGGCGGGTTATCTCTTCCCGGAAATAGGGAGGAGAGTGGGTGAATTTATTGAAGCAAACCCGGACAAGAAAGTGATAAAAATGGGCATTGGCGATGTAACCCAGCCGCTTATGCCAAGTGTGGTAAAAGCGTTTCATGAAGGCGTGGATGAATTGGCAAAGGCCGAAACTTTTAAAGGTTACGGTCCCGAACAGGGTTATGCATTTTTGCGCGAAGCCATTGCCCAAAATGCTTACCAGGATAATGGCATCGATATTTCTGCCGATGATATTTTTATTTCCGACGGTTCGAAATGCGACACCGGGAACATCCAGGAAATTTTCGGGCACGATAATAAAGTTGCCATTTGTGACCCGGTTTACCCGGTTTATGCCGATACAACTGTTATGGCAGGCAAAACAGGTAATTATGATTCGGGACACTACGAAGGGATTATTTACATGCCGTGCACCAAAGAAAATAATTTTATTCCTGAATTGCCGTCAGAATCTCCCGACCTGATTTTTCTTTGTTACCCCAATAACCCGATGGGTACGGTAGCCTCTAAAGAAGAGCTGAAAAAATGGGTGGATTTCGCAGCGAAAAATAAAAGCATTATTCTTTATGATGCAGCTTATGAAGCATTTATCACCGAAGACAATATCCCTCACTCAATTTATGAAATTGAAGGTGCCAAAGAAGTAGCCATCGAATTCCGCAGTTTCTCAAAAACTGCCGGATTTACAGGTACCCGTTGTGCTTATACGGTTATCCCGGAAGAATTGGTTGGATACGATGAAGCAGGGAAAGCCCACAAAGTGAAGCCCCTTTGGAACCGCCGGCAATCGACCAAATTCAATGGCGTTTCATATCCGGTGCAAAAGGCCGCAGCCGCTGTATTTACCCCGGAAGGAAAAAAAGAGGTGGCTGAAGTTATCGCTTACTACCTGGAAAATGCCCGGATTATGAAGGAGAGCCTGACCGCAGCAGGTTACGAGGCTTTTGGTGGTGTGAATGCACCCTACATCTGGGTGAAAACCAAAGACGGGATGAGCTCGTGGGACTTTTTTGATAAAGTACTGACCGAAGCCAATGTGGTGGGAACACCCGGTTCAGGGTTCGGGCCTGCCGGCGAAGGTTATTTTCGCTTTTCCGCTTTTGCTGATCGTGAGAGTACCATCGAAGCCATGGAGCGGATTAAAAATTTGAAATAGAA
>CAYRBS010000088.1:6517-9133 GCA_964422335.1 uncultured Mariniphaga sp.
TTACTTCCCGGGTAAACCTTCAGTGCTTCTTCCAGAATTTTCAGGCAAACGGCCAGATCTTCCTTTTTCAGCACATAGGCTATTCGTACCTGGTCGATTCCGTTCTCCGGATTGCTGTAAAAACCGGAAGCCGGCGCCATAAAAACAGTTTGTTTTTCAAATTCAAAATCGGAAAGCAGCCAGGAACAAAAGGTATCGGCATTGTCAACCGGGAGGCGGGCCACGGTATAAAAAGCACCCATGGGTATGGGGGAATAAACCCCTTCAATGCGGTTCAGTCCGTCGATTAAAAACTTCCGGCGGTTTACATATTCGTTGTAGTTGTTTAGCATGTATTCCGGATCGGCATCGAGCGAAGCTTCGGCGGCAATCTGGCCGATTAACGGCGGACTTAACCGTGCCTGGCAGAATTTCAGCACGTTGCGTTTCACCTCCTTGTTTTTGGTGATAAGCGCCCCGATACGCAGTCCGCATTCGCTGTAGCGTTTTGAAACGGAATCGATGAGCACCACGTTTTGTTCAATTCCCTCCAGGTGAAAAGCCGAAATATAAGGTGAACCGGTATAACAAAACTCGCGGTAAACCTCGTCTGAAAAGAGGTACAGGTCGTACTTTTTCACCAGGTCGCGAATTTTATTCATTTCCTCGCGGGTGTAAAGGTAACCGGTAGGATTGTTCGGGTTGCAAATCATAATCCCCTTGGTTTTTGGGGTGATGAGTTTTTCGAATTCCTCCACCGGGGGCAGTGCAAATCCGTCTTCAATGCTGGCAGCAAGCGATTTAATGATTGCCCCTGATGCAATAGCAAACGCTTCGTAGTTGGCATAAGCCGGTTCGGGTACAATAATTTCATCGCCCGGGTCGAGGCAGCTCATAAAAGCAAAGGTTACCGCTTCGCTGCCGCCGGTGGTAACGATAATATCGTCCACATCCACATCGATATTGAATTTGTGGTAATACTTTACCAATTTTTCGCGAAACGAACGAATTCCTTCACTGGGTGTATATTCAAGAATCTTCCGGTCAATGTTTTTTATCGCTGCCAATGCTTCGGGCGGAGTAGGCAGATCGGGCTGTCCGATGTTCAAATGATATACCTTCACACCCCGTTCTTTGGCTTTATCGGCCAGCGGGGACAATTTACGTATGGGTGAATCGGGCATCGCCCTTCCTCTTTTGGAAACTCTTGGCATGTTGTAAAATATATTTAAATAGCGCAAATATACAAGTATCAAAATGAAAACAATGGATATTAAAAAATTTCAATTCCGGGTATTATTAAAAATTTAACTTTCAAATTATTAGCGAAAGGATTATTGTTTGCCTGGCATCCTTAAAATTGACCTTGATTATTAAGTTTTATCATATTTTGGTAAACTTGGGGTGCTTATTTTTGGACAGGAAATTAAAACAATGAAACAATGATTATTGGCGTACCAAAGGAAATTAAAAATAACGAGAACCGGATAGCGCTGACCCCTGCCGGGGCAGCTGAACTGGTTAAACGCGGGCACCAGGTATATGTGCAGGCAGGAGGCGGCAACGGAAGTGGTTTTATGGATGATGATTATATCGCTGCCGGGGCGGTTATGCTTCCTGCTATCGAGGATGTTTACGGCATTGCGGAGATGATAATGAAAGTAAAAGAGCCCATAGAATCGGAGTATAAACTGATAAAAAAGGGACAAATTTTGTTTACCTATTTTCATTTTGCTTCTTCTGAAACCCTTACAAGGGCAATGATTGAAAACAATTCGGTTTGCCTGGCCTATGAAACGGTGGAGCTGGACGATCGCTCGCTGCCGTTGCTTGTGCCCATGAGCGAAGTGGCGGGCCGGATGTCGGTACAGGAAGGCGCCAAATTCCTCGAAAAAACATTTGGCGGATACGGTGTTCTTTTGGGCGGCGTTCCCGGAGTTCCTCCTGCCAAAGTATTGATTCTGGGTGGCGGAATTGTAGGTACCGAAGCCGCTAAAATGGCTGCCGGACTGGGGGCCGATGTTACCATTATGGATATCAACCTGAAACGGCTTCGCTACCTCGACGATATTATGCCCGCCAATGTGAAAACCTCAATGAGCAACGATTACAACATCCGCGATTATGTAAAAACGTATGACCTGATTATCGGTGCTGTGCTTATCCCTGGAGCCAAAGCCCCGCGGCTCATTACCCGCGACATGCTCAAAACCATGCGTCCGGGTACGGTTATGGTGGATGTGGCCGTTGACCAGGGAGGCTGCTTCGAAACAACAAAAGCTACCACCCACGCGGATCCTACATTTACCATTGACGAAGTGATTCATTACTGCGTGGCAAATATGCCGGGAGCTGTGCCGCGTACTTCCACCATCGCCCTTACCAACGCAACGCTTCCCTACGCGCTGCAAATTGCCGAAAAGGGCTGGAAGCAGGCGTGTATCGACAGCATTCCGTTGCGCAAAGGTTTGAATGTGGTAAACGGAAAAGTAGTTTACGATGGGGTAGCTGAAGCTTTTGGACTGCCTTTCGAAAAAGCGGAAACTGTTTTGTAAAATTCTAACCAAATCAAATATTTCAAGGCCTTCTGTTCTTTTACAGGGGGCTTTTTAATTTGGCTTCATTCGCTTATCTTTA
>CAYRBS010000089.1:0-9027 GCA_964422335.1 uncultured Mariniphaga sp.
GTAGGAGGTATGGGTTTTGCCAACCTGAAAAACCTGGAGTCGGAAAACATTATTGGCTTGTGCGATGTGGACTGGAGATACACTGGTGGTAACGGTGTGTTTGACCGTTGGCCCAAAGCAAAAAAGTACAAAGACTGGCGCAAAATGTACGATGAAATGGGCAATGATTTCGATGCAGTGGTTATTGCTACTGCCGACCATACCCACGCCATTACAGCAGCGCATGCCATTACAATGGGCAAACACGTTTATGTTCAAAAACCGCTGACCCACTCGGTTTACGAATCGAGGCTGCTTACGAAACTGGCTGAAAAATACCAGGTAGCTACATCCATGGGGAACCAGGGTTCTTCGGGCGAAGGTGTAAACCTGACTACCGAATGGCTGGCCAATAATGAAATTGGCGAGGTGACCAAGGTAGAAGCATTTACCGACCGTCCGATCTGGCCCCAGGGGCTGAATACACCGGAACAGGGACAGTGGGTACCCGACACGCTCGATTGGGATCTGTTTATCGGGCCCGCAAAAATGCGCCCGTTCAATGAAATTTATCACCCATGGAACTGGCGTGGTTGGTGGGACTACGGAACAGGCGCCCTGGGCGACATGGCCTGCCATATTCTGCACCCGGTTTTTGTTGGTCTTGAATTAGGCTACCCAATCCACGCACAGGCAAGCTCTTCCTTGCTGCTCCAGGATTGCGCACCGGTTTCCGAATCGGTAAAACTTACTTTCCCATCCCGTAAACCCAACCGCCAGTGGGAAGGTATGAGAAGAAATGCCGAACTGCCCGAAGTGGATGTTCACTGGTACGATGGTGGAATAAAAATGGTGCTTCCCGATGAATGGCCTGACGGAAAAAATCCGAACGACCAGGGTGGTGGCGTAATCTTCCACGGAACAAAAGACAAACTCGTTTGCGGATGTTACGGTGTAAACCCATGGCTGCTTTCGGGCCGCGAACCGGATGCTCCAAAATTCCGCCGCAGAATAGAAACCAGTCACGAAATGGACTGGGCGCGCGCTTGTAAAGAAAGCCCGGAGGACCGCACTCCTACCGCTTCCGATTTCAACGAAGCAGGACCATTCAACGAAATGGTGGTAATGGGTGTACTGGCAGTCCGGTTGCAGTCGCTGAACAAAGTACTTGACTGGGACGGTGAGAACATGGAATTCACCAACCTGACCGGCGACGAAGAAATCCGTACCGTTATAAAAGATGGATTTACCATTGAAGACGGACACCCGTCATTCGAAAAGACCTGGACTGACCCGGTTCCGGCCAAAGAATTTGCTGCCGAACTGATCCGTCATACTTACCGCAAACCATGGAGCCTGCCCGATATGCCGGCTTAATCAGGTTATAAATAATTTAATGATGGGCGTTCTTTTAAGGGCGCCCATTTTTTTCATCTTTTTTCCTGAAGACCCTCCTAAAAACTGTTAATTTGTGTTCACGAACTGTAAATAAATAGGTTGGAACTGTTATTTTTTTCTATTTTGCAGTTTCGTGTTTCCGTTTACGAATGTTTAAAAGATTATGAACAAACAAAACTCTGTTTCCCGGCGAACTTTTTTTACACGTACAGCAACCGCTGCTGCCGGTTTTACCGTTTTACCTTCCTTCGTAATTTCCGGTCTGGGGCACAAACCTCCCAGCGAAAAGCTGAATATTGCCGGTATTGGCGTTGGCGGCCAGGGGTATATCAACCTGCGGAACATGGAAACGGAAAACATTGTTGCACTGTGCGATGTGGACGAAGATTACGCCGGCAACTCGTTTAAGCGCTGGCATAGTGCCAAACAATACAAAGATTACCGGGTGATGCTGGAAGAGAATACAGACATCGACGCGGTAATGATTGCCACCCCCGACCATTCCCATGCACTTCCGGCAGTATTGGCCATGCGCGAAGGGAAACATGTTTTCCTGCAAACCCCGCTGACTCATTCAATTTACGAATCGCGGCTGTTAAACGACACATCGCAGCGATTTGGCGTTTCTACCCAAATGGGCAATCAGGGAAATTCCGGCGAAGGCATTCGTCAGATTTGCGAATGGATATGGGCCGGAACCATTGGCGAGGTGACCCACGTGGATACCTGGACCAACCGCCCCGTCTGGCCACAGTTTTTGCAGCGCCCCGACCGGAGACGGCGGGTTCCCCGCAGCCTCGACTGGGACCTGTTTGTAGGGCCGGCAAAATGGAGGGATTACAACGAGGTGTATCATCCCTGGACATGGCGCGGATGGTGGGATTTTGGCTCCGGAGCATTGGGCGATATGGGACCACACATGCTGGACCCGGTTTTTAAAGCCCTGAAACTGCAATACTCTTCAGCCGTAGAAGCAAGTTCTTCGAAGTTTAATACCGATTCGCCCCCCAACTCCGAATTTATCCGGTACGAATTTCCCCGGCGCGACAACCTGCCCAAGGTAGCCATGCCGGAAGTTACTGTCAACTGGTACGATGGCGGCTGGATGCCCCCGCGCCCCGATGAACTGGATGACGGCGAACAAATGGGCGACGAAAACGGGGGATGCATTTTTCACGGCACCCGCGGAAAAATAATGTGCGGATCCCGGGCACAAAACCCAACACTTCTTCCCACCAGCGAAATGGAACATTTCCAAATGCCGGAAAAATCAATCCGGCGTATTTCCAGCGCAATGGAGGGAGGCCACGAGCAAGACTGGATACGCTCCTGCAAAGAACCCGAAGACAACCGGCTGGTTGCCTCATCGAATTTTGAATATGCCGGGCCACTCACCGAGTCGGTTTTACTGGGAGTACTCGCAGTCAGAATGCAAAGCCTCAACCGCAAATTGCTGTGGGACGGCCCCAATATGCGTTTTACCAATATTGGCTCAACCGATGTGCTGCGCATTCTTGAGAAAAACGAATTTGAGGTAACAAACGGGAATCCAAGGGTTAATAATGAATACGCCACCCTGCCCGCTAATCAAACTGCAGAAGAATGGATTCGGCACAATTACCGGACAGACTGGGAGCAGATCTGATGCTTTGCAGATGAAGCGCTATCTTCAAACCGGCAACCTTTCCTTGGTTCTTTTCACCGCCGAAACAATATCTTCCAGAATCAGATAGAGGCTGGGAACGATAACCAGGATGATGGAGGTGGCGAAAACAATTCCGAAGCCCAGCGAAATAGCCATTGGGATGAGGTAGTTGGCCTGTTGTGAGGTTTCAAGTATAATGGGTGTCAGGCCGCCAAAAGTGGTAATAGTTGTAAGCATGATAGGCCTGAAACGCCGGAGTCCGGCCTCGTGAATGGCATCAAATGCCGAACGGTTCCCTCGTTTTTTATTGGCAAAATCGATCATAATCAACGAATCATTCACCACCACACCCGACAGCGCAATCACACCCATCAGGCTGACCAGCGACAGGTCGTACCCCAGCAAAATGTGCCCAATCACTGCACCTACAATCCCGAACGGAATGGCTGTCATCACAATCAATGGCTGAATGTAACTGCCAAAAGCAACGGCGAGCAGCGCGTAAATTATCAGCATGGCCAGGGTAAATCCCCCCCAAAGCACCTGGGTCGATTCCCGCATTTCGGCCTGTGTTCCCTGGAAACTCCAGGTGATGTCGGGAAAATCGGCCCGGAGCAGCGGTAGCTCTGTGCTGTTTATGGATTCCATCACACGCGAAACAGCACTTGCCGGCTCCACATCCATGCCCACAGTAACCACCCGCCGGCCATCGCGCCGGTTAATACTCAGGAAAGATTCTCCCTGTTCCAGGCTCACCACATCCAGCAAGGGAACTTCCGTCCCGTCGGGGGTTTGGATAACCATATCCTCCAGGTGGTAAATATCTTTCCGTTCCTCTAACGGCAGTTTCACCCGCACTTCAATTTCATTGGTGCCCCGGAGCTGGCGCATGGCAAGCGCCCCGTAAAATGCATCGCGGATTTGCCGCCCCACATACGATGGGGTTAACCCCAGGTTCCGCCCTTCGGGCAACAGCTTAAAATCGTACTGAACCTTGCCCCGGTTAAAATTATCATTCAGGTCGTTGGTTTCGGTGTAAGTCTCCATCCGGTCAGAAAATACCTGACTGGCTTTTTCCAGTACATCAATGTCGGTGTGGCTTAAATCGACACTGATATCCTGTTCATATCCACCCGGTCCCCGCTCCGATTCAAAGGTAATCTGGTCCACTCCTTCAATGTCCCCGATTTCATCGCGCCATAACTGAATAACCTCCCGGGCCGTCATATCGCGCTCACCCGGCGGTTTCATTACAATTTCAACATCGATAAAATTTTGCCCGCGCACGTTGGTTTTAATTCCTTCGGCCACCTGGTAAAGATTGTGCTCTTCAAACATCCGTTGGGTAGATGCGGTTACTTCGTTGGCCACTTGAGCAGCATGGTCGGGGGTAGTCCCTACAGGGAGCCGGATGCCGGCTTCAATTTCATCGGCTGATACTTCCGGCATCATAATCATTCCCATGTGACCGCTGTAACCGTAGCCGCCTACTATCAAAAAAACAGCAACAGCCGTGCTGAGCGTAATGTAGCGGTGACGGAGGCACATTTCGAGGAAGGGGCGGTATTGCCGATCGATAAACCGGTTAAAACGACGGGCAAATGCTTGCTGGCCGCGTTCGATATACCTCCCGATTTTTAATGATTTTTTTTGGGAACTGTGCCCGAGGTGTGCAGGAAGAATAAATAAAGCTTCGAACAACGAAACAGCCAGCACCACGATAACAACCGCCGGCAATGGCCACCAGAATTTTCCGGTGGTTCCGGGTATAAAAAGAAGCGGAATAAATGCAATAATATTGGTAAGAATGCTGAAAACTACCGGCCGGGCAATGTCTTTTGCGCCGCGGATTGCCGCCTCAAGAAATTCCATGCCCTGCTGGCGGTACTCATAAATATTTTCTCCTACCACTATGGCATCGTCCACCACAATTCCCAGCGCCACAAGAAATCCAAACATGGAAATCATATTGATACTCAAACCAATCATCGGCATAAACACCATCCCGCCAATAAAGGAAATGGCCATTCCCATCATCACCCAGAAAGCAAGCCGGTATTCGAGAAAAAGGGCCAGTATCAATAATACAATCACAATGGCAATAATTCCATTTTCAGTAAGCAGCGACAACCGGTCCCGGTAATCTTCCGCGCTGCTGCTGTCAATCCGGTACTGAACACCCGGCGGAAGGGAATTTTCAAAATCATCCAGAATATCCTGAACCGTTGCCGCAATTTCCAGCGGAGATTGTTTACCGACCCTGTATATTTCAATATCGATGGAAGGTTGCTGGTTAAACTGCCCGTGAAATCCGGTTTCTTCAAACCCGTCTGTAATTTCAGCAATATCGGCCAGCGTAACGGCCGCTCCCGATTCCGATGTAATAATTTCAATTGTTCCGAACTCTTCCGCCCACTGTTTGCGTTCCTGCATGCGCAACAGGATTTCGCCGGCCTGTGTTTCCACTGCACCTGCCGGAATATCTTCGCTCGACCGGACAAGGATATCGGACACTTCTCCCAATGTGAGGTTGTATTCACGCAGCCGGTGCCGGGGAATCTCCACGTGTGTCATGTAGTCGGGAATATTTCCCAGTTCAACCTGCGTGATCCCTTCCTCGCTGAGCATACGATCGCGCAGCCGTTCTGACAATTGCCGGAGGGTCCAGATATCCACATCTCCATAAAGCGCTATCTGCATCACTTCGCGCTGTTGCTCCAGCAGCTGTACTTCCGGCTCTTCAATATCGTCGGGGAAAGTCCGGATGCGGTTCACGGCCTGGTCAATCTCCTGGAATGTTTTCATCCTGTCAGTACTTGCCAACAGTTCAATGGAAATGGAACCCGATCCTTCCCTTGCCGTGGAAGTTACTTCCCTGATTCCGGGCACTCCGCGGATAGCTTCTTCCACCGGAAGCAGAATACCCTGCTCCACCTCATCCGGGGCAGCGCCCGGGTAAGTCACACTTACATTTACAATATCCAGTTGAAATTCAGGAAAAACCTCTTTTTGAATGTTATACATCATCCAGATACCCCCTCCAAGCAGGATGATCATCAACAAATTGGCGGCAATGGGATTGCGGGCCATGTAAGCGATGGGGCCGTTAATTCCTTTTCCCCGGATGTTATTTGAAGTTGATTTGTCCATTTAACGCGTCCCTCCCGAAGATTGCGTTTCACTTTGATTACTGCCGGAAGCTGTGCCTGCTGCTTCAACCCGGAGCCGTGCTCCCTCTGCAACCGTGGCGAGGTTAGTGGTCACCACCTGATCTTCCTCCTTCAATCCATTTACTACATAAGCAAAATCCTCATCACGGAATTCAATATCGATTTCACGAATACTTAACCGTTCATCTTCCATCACCCACACGGTTTCGTCTTTCCGGATGTAATCCCTGTCGATGCGGATGACGTCTGTTAGCTCTTTGCCCCGGATTCCCACTTCCACATACGAACCAATCATCAACACAGGTAAATCCGGTGAATCGGCTTGATATCCCAGCGGATCGGGTACAGCCACCAGCACCCGTGCCAGGCGTGTCTGATCTTCGAGCGTTCCCACCAGCCGGAAAAGATAACCTTGCCGATATTGTCCTTCCGGCCAGGCTGTACGGTTCCTAATCCGAACTTCTGAACCTTTTTCGTTCTCGTCTTCAGGAAATGTGAGCCAGCGAAGCGCAGAAGGGGGAACCGTTACTTCCACCCAATAGGTATTTACCCCCACCAAACGTCCCAGGTTTTCACCCGGCGCTACCTGTGATCCCACGTTGGCATTGCGGTTTAAAATATGGGCATCGAAAGGGGCCCTTATGGTGGTTCGCTGCAACTCCAGTTCGGCCTGTTCCACATCGGCCCGGGCCGCATCCACCCTCGATTTTTCGGCGTTAAGTTGGGGCTCACGCAAAACGAGTGCCTTGTTTTCACCGGGCAGGCTGTCGCCAAGCAGTTCGTAATCTTTTTGAGCAACAAACTGTCGTCCCATTTCCATTTCCAAATCGGCTGTTGCCTGGAGCAACTCACTTTCCCGGAGTCTCAGGCTATTTTTGTAATCGGCGGGGTCAATCTGAAGCAGCACTTCGCCCTTTTTCACAAAGCTGCCGGGAGTAAATGCCGGCGAACGTTGAATAATTTCACCACTTACGCGGGGCCTCAGCGTAATTTCCTGTTCCGGCACCACCGTTCCCGTTGCCACAATTGTGGGATTGAAATTTCCGCGTTCCACTCCGGTTACCTCCACAAGCATAGCCGTTTCGCGGGTAGCCGTTTCGCGGTCTGCCGTTGGTTCGGTTAAAAAAATGAGTACGGTAACAACTCCACCTGCAAGCAGGATTATTAAACTGAAAAGAAGGGTTTTCTTCCAGTTTTTATGTCCATTTTCTGCTATTGACGAATCCTTATTTACTGCCATATTTTTTTATTACTGAAATAAGTTACATATCCAATGGTTCCCCGTTCACGTCGGATGTTTCAAACTCGCCGGCAATGGCCCGGTACAGGGCAATCCGGTACTCGAACAACGTTTGGTTGGCCGAAATAAGGTCCCGGCGAAGCTGTTGTTCCTCCCCGAGCGCCGTAAGGACATCGAGATAATTACTCATGCCGTTAAAATATTCCAGCCGAAGTTGCTCATAAGTTTGCCGGGCAAGTTCAAGCTGTTCTTCAATACTTTGTATCCTTTCCACTTGTTTCTGCTCCCGGGTCAATGCATCTTCCACTTCCTGAAAAGCTGTCAAAATTGTTTGGCCGTATTCATAAAGCCGCTGATTTTTTACAGCCTCCGAGCGGTCTGCCTCCGCGCTGAGCGCCTTTCCCTGAAAAACCGGGGCAAACAGGTTGCCGGCCAGGTTATAAGCCCAGCCTTCGAAAAGCTGGTTCACATTATTTGCCCTCACTGACATGGAAGCGTTTATTGAAAACCGCGGATACTGGTTGCTGATTGCCGAAGCCAGGTCGCGGTCGGCGGCCTGCAACCGGCTAAACGCACTTTGCACATCGGGCCGGCGGCGAACCAGTTCGGCCGGGATGCCGGTTTCAGGTACGGGAGGAAGCTCCGGTAATCCGGGGGCCGGAAGGCTAAATTCCTCCTGCGGTGAACGGCCCAGCAACACATTCAACCGGTGTTCCAGAATCCGAATACCGGTTTCAACTGAAATTTTTTGCTCCCGGGTGGCTTCCACCAATTGCCGTTGACGTAAAATATCTGCACTTCGGATTTGCCCGCTGCCAAACCGGTTTTTGAGAAGGTCCAGCATATTCCTGTTTGTTTCAATTTGCTCTTCAACAAGCTCCAGCTGGCTGAGCGCTTCGGTCAGTTGAAACCATGTCCGTACAATTTCTGCGGAGAGCGAAAGTGCGGCTGCCTGGTAATCGGCCCGGGTAGCGGTTGCGCGGTACTCCTCAGCTTCTACCCCAGAGCGGATCCTCCCCCATAAATCAACCTCGTACCCCGAGGATAAACCGAGCCGGAAACTCTCTCCGCCCACATAATCCGGCTGAGGGTAATCCACGCCTCCCTGCAGCGAAACCCCAAAATCAGGAAATAATCCGGACGACTCCCGTTCGATAACAGCCTGAGCTGCCCGGAGTCGTTGCCAGGCAGTTTTTAAATCGAAATTCGAAACCAGTGCGCTATCTACCTTTGCGTTCAGTTCATCATCGTTGAAGGTGGTCCACCATTTCTCCGGAACTTCAGCTGTACCCGAACCGGAAAAGGTTTCGGGAGTTTCCAGGGGAAGGGTTACGTTTGTTGTTTTGGGAGAGCAGCCTGCCAGGAAAATCAAAATAATTACCCCAAAAATGAGCAACACTTTATCCGGGTTATTTTGTGGATCTCCAGGATGCTGTAGTTTTTTTTTCCTGACGTCTGCCATATCACTTTTCCTGTTCAGTTGTAATCAAAAACATCGTAACTAATAACTGTTGGCGGAATTAAATTGAAATATACTAAATCACAGTTCGACTCCGCTCACTGTGACAGTCAGACTGAGCGGAGTCGAAGTCTGA
>CAYRBS010000090.1:0-1427 GCA_964422335.1 uncultured Mariniphaga sp.
CTGAACATGTAACTCATATACGACGCGGCATAGTTTCCGTCACATGTGATGAATTTTTTTTGTTTTGCCATTGTGATTCTTTTTTATTCTAAAAAATTAATATTCAAAATATAGTAGTTTATTCCTTTTCAATATAAAAAACCGAAAAGCCACAGCGGAATTTTATTTTTGTTGCCTATTTCAATCATATCTGCTGCTGCAAAGATGCCTTTCCCTGGATTGATTTTATGCCCGCCTACCATAAAATGAAAAGTGTTATTAATCAGGAAATCGGCCTTCTCTGAGCTGTTAACAGGAAAAATGTAACCTACCTGATTGTAAAAGAACGTGTGGCGCAGGTTTCGGTTATCCGTATTTTCAGGTGCAATAGCAAACAATAAATTCGTATTTTGCATATACACCCTTTCCGGCTTTTTCATTTCGTCCTCGCCTCCGTTGGAGTAAAGCAACTGTATTAATCGGGCATTTTTCAAATAACGCAGGTAGTTCATAACGGTTGCACGTGACGTTTCAATTGCGGCTGCCAATTTACTCACATTTGGTGAAAAAGGAGTTTCTGACGCTATGATATGCAACATTTTTCTGAGTTTCGGTAAATATTTCAGCTCAATTTGGTTGATGTACGGCACATCAATTTCCAGGGCAAGGTTAATGTGTTTCAACAACCGGTTGGTATAGAAATTCGGATTGTCTATAAAATACGGGTAAAAACCTTTTTGCAGATAATCGCTGAAGTATGCGAGTGGCCTTACTTTTGAAACAATTTCACGGGCAATATCGGTATGGTTGTTTATAATTTCTTCTAAAGAATAAACCCTGAAACGGTTGTTTGTGACATGGTTCAGGTACTCGCGAAAGGACAATCCTTCCAGGTGGTTAACCTTTGCAATACTTTTCAGATCAGGGTTGTCTTTAGTGACCCGAAGCACCGGGGAGGAGGTAAAAATGATTTTCAGCCCCGGTAGCAAATCGTGGCACTGACGCAGTTCTTCCGACCAGTTGGGATATTTCTGGATTTGGTCCAGCACCAGGGTTTTTCCGCCCCTTTTTACAAATTCATCCGCAAAAGAGAGGATGGTCCGTTTTGTAAAATAGAAATTATTCAGGTTAACATACATTACATTGTTGTCGTCTGGAAAATTCTGCTTCAGGTAGTCGAGCAGGATCGTTGTTTTTCCAACTCCCCGAAAACCTTTGATGCAAATCAGGCGTTCCGAAAAGTCAATGGTTTGCAGCAACTCCCTTTTGAGAGTAGGGGTTGTACTGCTGAGTAATGTCCGGTGTGTATGCTGAAAAATTTCCAAGATTATAATTTTGTGCAAAAATAACAGTTTTTCACCGAAATTGTAATGTGTAGATGTCAAAAATTACTTTTTTGTGTAATTTATATTTGTTAAAAATAAAAAACGGGGTGTATAACAAGTCGA
>CAYRBS010000090.1:1527-5894 GCA_964422335.1 uncultured Mariniphaga sp.
CCGGTAACCGTATTTTAAAATAGTGGTTTTTAACTGTCGTTCATTGAAGCCAGGAATTCGGCAACGGAATTGGCCCGCATCAGCCGGTGTTTCATAAATTCCATAGCTTCCAGCGAGTTCATGTCGCCCAGGTAGTTGCGCAAAACCCAGAGTTTGGATATAATTTCTTTTGGCAACAGTAAATCTTCGCGGCGTGTGCTCGATGCCGGAATATCGAGTGACGGGAATATGCGTTTGTTCGAAAGTTTCCGGTCGAGTTGCAGTTCCATGTTACCGGTTCCTTTAAATTCTTCGAAGATGACATCGTCCATTTTAGATCCGGTTTCTGTTAATGCCGTGGCCAGAATAGTAAGTGAGCCACCTTCTTCGATGTTACGCGCAGCCCCAAAGAAACGTTTGGGTTTGTGGAGTGCATTGGCGTCCACACCACCCGAAAGCACTTTGCCGGAAGCCGGTTGCACTGTGTTGTAAGCGCGGGCCAGACGGGTAATTGAGTCGAGCAGGATTACTACATCGTGACCGCACTCAACCATTCGTTTGGCTTTTTCGAGGACAATATTTGCTACTTTTACGTGCTTGTCGGCAGGTTCGTCGAAGGTAGAGGCAACCACTTCGGCATCTACGCTGCGGGCCATATCTGTCACTTCCTCGGGACGCTCGTCAACCAGCAACACAATCATGTAAGTTTCAGGGTGATTGGCTGCTATGGCATTGGCAATTTCTTTCAGCAATACCGTTTTACCCGTTTTGGGCTGCGCAACAATCAAACCGCGCTGGCCTTTCCCAATAGGTGCAAACATATCTACAATACGGGTCGAAATGTTGTCGTGCCCTCTGCCTGTAATGTCAAATTTTGTTTCCGGGAAAAGAGGGGTCAGGTGATCGAACGGAACCCTGTCGCGGATAAATTCAGGGGTTCGGCCGTTTATTTCCAGTACTTTAATGAGTGGAAAATATTTTTCGCCTTCTTTGGGAGGGCGGATGGTTCCTGTTACGGTGTCGCCTGTTTTTAACCCGAAAAGTTTTATTTGCGACTGTGAAACATAAACATCGTCGGGGGAGTTCAGGTAATTATAGTCAGATGAACGCAGAAAGCCGTATCCGTCCTGCAAAATTTCGAGCACGCCGGTGTTCGTAACAATGCCGTCAAATTCAAAATGTTTGTTGTTGCCGTTATGGGGCCTCACCTGGTAGGGCTTTTGTTCCCCTTTGTTTTCTTTTTTGAAATGTTTTTGTTTTTCCTGCTTTTTGACGATTGGCGGCTGTGTTTTTTCTTCCGCTTCTTTTTTCTCAGGTGCAGTTTTGTTATTTTCCTGTGATTTGTCGTCTTTTATTACTTTGGGACGATCTTCCTGCTTTCTTTCTTTCTCCGGTGTGGGAGCAGACTGCTGTTGACCTTTTTCGTTGGTTTCTTTGTTTTCACCTTCCGGGTTACTTTTCGATTTTTCGAGGTTAAACCCCTGGATAATTGCCTTTATTTGCTCCTGCCTCGATTGCGGATTGTTTTTCCGGGTAGCTTCCGGGTCTGACTTTTTGGAAGACAATTCAACCCGTTCGCGTTTAACAACGGGTTCTACCCGGTGGCGCGGACGCCTTCCCCTTTTGGATTTTTCCTCCCTGGAACTTTCCTCCTTTTTAGAGGATTCAGGTTTTTTGCGTAAAAAGTTTTTAAACGATCTTTCTTCTTTGGCCGGGCCTTTTGAAGGTGTCTTTTTTTCTTTTTTTTCAGCTTCCTGAATGGCTTGTGTGTCTAAAATTTTGTATATGAGATCCTGCTTTTTATAGGATTCCACGCGCTTGATTTTCAAACCTTTTGCAATCTCACGCAGCTCTGGAACGAGCTTTTTGTTCAATTCTAAAATGTCGTGCATTGTATAAACTTATTATTCTCTTATCCTGATTAAAAATGTTTTTGAAAATTATTTGCGGAACAAATAATTTGGAGACGAGAAATTGTTGAAATTCGGCTGCAAGTATAGCAAATACTTATTACATACCAAAAATTAAAATTCTTTTTTTGTTTTCTTTCCCTCTTTTATCCAACTAATTTAATATTAGAACGTTTGTGTCGGTTTAAATGATCCTGGTGGAATGGATTTTTTTTAACATGTGGTTATTTGCCGGTTTTTATTTTACGTTGTTTGTAAAGAAAAAGTTTTGTTTTGGGCTTGTAGTTTTATAACGCAGGGAAACCGGATTTATTTTGTATCTTCAATCAGAACCTGATATTGTATTTTAATTTAAGCCTGAGTGCGCTTTCATCCATAAAAAACGGGCCATCGGTTTGCATAAACAGGGTGTTCCATGCAATAATGATTTCGTTTCCGGGCTGTAAAATCCATTGAAACCGTGATTGCCAGCCGGCACTATTGCTTGCATTATCGTACTGGATAAAATTGTAGAGTGTAATATCCGGGCTGAACAGGATGTTGGCATTTGCCTGGTAAATATTGGCTGTAAAATTTCCCTGGGGCAGTTCTACCCGGTTTTGAATAAATTTACCACCCACAAAAAAAGGAACAGCCACTTTCCAGTTTGCTTCCAGCTCAATGTCTTGCCGGTTTCCGCTGTAAAAACTGCCAAAACCATAGGTAGCTTCGCCCCAAAGGTTTCGGGCGCCTTTTGTTTCCAGTTCCAGCTCATGCCGCCACCACTGGTACCCTTTTTGGGGGATAACAATGTTTTCAAAAATATTAAAATCATGCAAAAGGGTTTCCTGCTGGTTATTAACCGAATAACTGATTTCTTCTCCTGAAAAGAGTCGGATACCCAGTGGTTTGAATTTAAATTCCCTGGTTTCGGTAACATTGGTTTCCCTGTTTAGTATATTATTGAAGCTGCCGCCAAATTGCAACTGCATAATTCCCCATTTGTTCGGGCGGGGTCCAAATTCAAACTCACCGTAAGTTTCTTTTATGTTTGTACGGGGGATGAACCCCATACCGGCCACAAAATTTTTCCCGATTTGGTGGTGCCCCAGCCTTGCTTTTACCAAATCGTTGGGATAGGAAAACTGAGCTCCCCAGGTTTCGTCGTTCCCTTTAAGATTTTGGGTATTCGATTTTAGTCCGAAAAGAAAGAGGGAGGCATTTTTATTTCCCTGAAAGACTGAGGTGGAAAGCTTCAGGTCGGCACCGGTCAGCAGGTTGGATTCTTCCTCAATTGCATTGCCGTAGGTTCCTATAATGCCTACTGACGACTGTTTTCCGAGGTTGCGTGATAGGCGTGCTACTGAAAAATTATTGGGGCCGCTTTCCCGCCGGTCGTTTATGTGCAACATGCCTATATTCCAGTTGTCCACCTGGCCAGTGAGTTTTGCTCCGTAATTTATGGGAATAGGCATCCCGTTTTCGTCCAATCCCATACGGCGCGAAAAGAAGGGGATGATACTTTTTGCCACCGGACTCTCATCATCGCCTTCAATTCCAAACTGGAAATAACTGGCGCCATTCAGAAAAAAATCACGTTTCTCGGGAAAATGAAGGTTGAAGCGGGTGAGGTTGATTTGCCGGTCGTCCACTTCGGTTTCTGCAAAATCGGTATTAATGGTCAATGAAGATCGCAGGCTGGGGGAAATTTGGTAAAATAAATCCATTCCCCCGGTTAGAACAGGATCGCCTTTTTCTCCTTTTTTTGTGTCTAATCCTGTTACCAGGTAGGGTGAAATATCAAGGCCAATGCCTTGTGTAATGTCTTGAATTCCATCCAGAATTGCTGCGTCTGAAACCTGGAATTTACGTGTGTTCAGGTTTGCTTCCGGCCAGTACGACGATTCCACGTTGTTTACAATGTGCCTGATAAATTTAATTCCCCACCGGGTGTTCGATTTATCGAATCCCATCGTTTTAAATGGAATGGCCAGCTCAGCCTCCCATCCATAATCGGTGATGGTGGCTTTTCCGGTCCATAACCCATCCCATTCTTTATTGAATGCAGCTCCGTTTTCACTAATGAGTGCATCGCCAATAGAGCCGCGCGGCCCAATCTGAAACCAGTAACCGTTTCGTTGGTCGAGGTAAGTATCCAAAATTATCTGGATGCGGTCGTCGTTGCCAAGGCTCACATCGCGGGCCATCTCCTTGGCGGTAATTTTACGGGGATCGTCCCAGCAGCGTATTCCAAAATAAATGTAATCGCTATCGTAACATACCAGAAATTCGGTTTTTTCAGACACAGGCGCACCTTCATTGGGTTCGCGCTGGTAAAATTCATCTACCACAAAAGCGCTTTCCCAAACAGCTTCCTTCACGTGGCCGTCGATAACCGGCGGGGTGGAAATTTTGACTGCGTCAATAACGGGTTGGGAAAAAAGCTGGCTGCCGCCCATGATAATTGCGGCAAATCCTAAAAATATCCGTTTCAATTGG
>CAYRBS010000090.1:5994-8898 GCA_964422335.1 uncultured Mariniphaga sp.
TTTATTTTCTTCCAATGCTTCATACAACACTTCAACCGGGTGTTTGGTTTTTCTGCCGGTTCCGTCTTCGATATGGTGGCGGCAGGAAGTTCCGGGTGCGGCGATGATGGTTTCTTCGCCGGATTTGCGAACGGAAGGAAAAAGCACCATTTCGCCAATTTTCACAGATAAATCGTAGTGTTCTTTTTCGTAGCCGAATGATCCTGCCATGCCACAGCATCCCGAGGGAATTTCTTTCACCGAATAATTGGCAGGCAATGAAAGCATTTTTATTGTCGGTTCGGTCGATGCAACTGCTTTTTGCTGGCAATGGCCATGTACTAATACCTGTTTTTCGGCTGTGGTAAATTGTTCCGCACTGATGTTTCCCTTGTTTATTTCGCCCGCTATAAATTCTTCAAACAACAGCGCATTTTTGCCCAGCTTTTCGGCTGCAGGCTGCAGTGTTTTGTCCACCAGCTCAGGGTATTCGTCACGAAAAGCAAGAATGGCCGAGGGCTCGATGCCAATTAGCGGTTCTTTTTCTGAAACAAGGTCTTTTAAAAGAGTGACATTTCCGGTCGCAATTTTTTTGGAAATTCGTACCAGTCCCTTCGACAGAAAGGTACGCCCACTTTCTTTGTGCTGCGGGATTTTCACTTCGTAACCCAGCCGGGTGAGCAATAAAATAGCTTTTATGCCAATGTCGCTTTCGTTGTAATTGGTAAATTCATCGTTGAACAGGTATATTTTTCCTTTAGTAGCCGTGTCGGGTTTGGGAATTCCATTGCTTGTCCAGCGGTTAAGGGTAATTTTCGAGAGCGCCGGAAGGTTCCGCTTTGTGGTAACCCCGATAGTTTTTTTCAGCAGGTTGGTTTTTAACATAAAATTTGAGATCGGCGGAACCCACATGGCCAGTTTGTTCAGCCGGGGCAGGTAGGCTATGAGACGCGAGCGCAACGGGATGCCATGAATGTCGTAATAATGTTGCAGAAATTCGGCCTTTAGTTTGGCCATGTCAACATTTGAAGGGCATTCGGCTTTACAAGCTTTGCACGAGATACAAAGGTCGAGGATTTCATAAATTTCCTTGTGTCCAAAGGGGTTCTCATTTTTATCAGATTGTAGAAATTCGCGCAGGATGTTGGCACGTCCGCGGGTAGTTTTATCCTCGTCGCGGGTGGCCATAAAAGTGGGGCACATGGTGTTGCCAATGATTTCGCTTTTGCGGCAATCACCCGATCCGTTACATTTTTCGATGCTTCTGAAATAACCTTTGTCGCGCGAGAAATCGAAAAAGGTATCCGTTTCCGGAGTGGGTTTGCCCGGTATTACACGCAGGCTTTCGGTAATGGGCGGGGTATCTACTATTTTTCCCGGGTTCATTATATTATCGGGATCCCATGTTTTTTTCAGGTTTTTCAGCAACCCATAGTTGTGTTCGCCCAGCATAAACGGGATGAATTTTCCCCTTACCCGTCCGTCGCCATGTTCGCCGCTCATCGAACCGCGGTATTTTTTTACCAGTGCCGCCACTTCATTCATTAGTTGGTCGAACAGCTGAACATCCGCAGGATCCTTAAAATTTATGAGTGGCCGGAAGTGGATTTCTCCGGTAGCAATGTGGGCGTAATAAACGCTGGTGAGTCCCAGTTTTGCCAATACTTTTTTTATATCGGCAACATAGTTCGGGAGGTTTTCCGGCGCCACGGCAGTATCTTCAATTCCCGGAACTCCTTTCCGGTCGCCGGGAATGTTGGCCAACAATCCCAGTCCGGCAGTGCGCAGTGCCCACACGCGTTTGATGTTTTCCTCCCCGGTAATCAGCGGGTAATGATACCCGAGGTTTGCCGCGCGTAAATCTTTTTCCAGGGCAGCAGCTTTTTCCCTGAGTTCGGCTTCGGTTTCAAAAGCAAATTCTATCATCAGCATGGCCCCGGGATCGCCTTTTATAAAGAAGCGGTTTTTGCGTTGCTCAATGTTTTGTTTGGTGCATTGCATCACGGTATCGTCCATCAGTTCCACGGCGCCGGGATTATGCCTCAGTGCTACGAGGTTTCCTTCCAGCGATTCTTCCAGCGTTTCGAAATGGGCGCACACAAGTCCCTTGTGCCTGGGAGGGAGGGGGATGAGATTCAGCTTGATGCGGTGGGAAAAGGCCAGTGTCCCTTCCGATCCCGCCAGCAGCTTGCAGAAATTGAATGGTTCGCCACCGTCGGTAAACGGTGCCGAGTTGAGCAGGACATCGATGGCATAGCCCATGTTGCGGCGGGTGAGTTTTGGGTCGGGAAATTTTTCGCGGATTTCTTTTTGGTTGCCGGGGCTGGTGAGAAGGGTGTGAATATTTTGATAAATAGATTTTTCCAGCACATTGGGATTATTGTTCATTTTTTGCCGGAATTCTTCATTGGAAAGCGGCCGGAAATTCACCTCCGATCCATCTGAAAGCAAGGCATCCACTTCTTCAACATGTTCACGAACACTGCCGTAAATAAGTGAATGCAGGCCACAGGAGTTGTTGCCCAGCATTCCGCCAATAACACACCGGTTGGCAGTGGAGGTTTCGGGTCCAAATTGCAAACCATATTTGGCCAGAATGAGATTCAGTTCTGCTAAAACTACCCCGGGTTCAACAATCACATATTTTTCTTCTTTATTGAATTCGAGGATTTTATTCATGTATTTCGACACATCCACCACTATGCCGGGGCCTACTACCTGTCCGGCAAGTGAGGTTCCACCCCCGCGCGGAATAACCGATGTTCCGTTTTCGCGTGCAAATACAATGATTTTCCGGATGTCTTCTTTGTTTTTCGGACGTGCCACTGCCAGGGGCAGCTCTTTATACTGCGACGCATCGGTGGAATACAGCACACGCTGTACGTTGTCGGTAAATAAATCGCCCTGAAGCTGGGTTTTAAGCTC
>CAYRBS010000091.1:0-8743 GCA_964422335.1 uncultured Mariniphaga sp.
ACAAATGGGAAGGATTTTAGCTATTGATTACGGAAGAAAAAGAGTTGGGCTGGCAGTAAGCGATCCTTCACAAATTATTGCGAATAAACTGGCTACTGTTTCAACCCATTCGGTTTGGGATTTTCTGAAAACTTATTTTCACCAGGAACAGGTTGACGAGGTAGTTGTTGGGTATCCTTTGCAAATGAACAACACTGCCTCTGAAGCTGTTGTTTACATCAATCCGTTTATAAAAAAGTTTAAAAAAGAATTTCCTGGTGTTCCCCTTGAAATTGCAGATGAAAGGTTTACCTCGAAAATGGCTTTTCAAACAATGATTGACGGGGGAATAAAAAAAAAGGGAAGGCAAAATAAAGCAATGGTAGATGCCATTAGTGCAACCATAATCTTACAAAGTTATATGGAGCAAAAAAGGAATCAGAAAAAATGAGGGAAAACGATTATATGAAATATCCGGTTACAGTTTACGGCGATCCTTTACTGCGAAAGAAAGCAAAACCTATTGAAAAAGGACACGAAGGATTGGATGAAATTATAGAGAATATGTGGGAAACCATGTATCATTCAGATGGCATAGGGCTTGCTGCGCCCCAGGTAGGCATGTCGATTCGGTTGTTTGTGGTAGATGCCTCGGCGGCCGAAGAAGAGGAGCCGGAATTGAAGGATTTTAAAAAGGTTTTTATAAATCCTGAAATAATTGAAACCTCAGGAGAAAAATGGACCCTCAACGAAGGTTGCCTTAGTCTGCCTGAAATCCGGGAAGATGTGATACGGCCCGGTGTGGTCCGGATAAAGTATTTTGATGAAAATTTTGAACCCCACGAAGATGTTTTTTCCGGATTCGCTGGCAGGGTAATTCAGCACGAATACGACCACCTCGAAGGAATACTTTTTATCGATTATCTTTCGCCCCTGCGAAAAAGACTGCTCAAAAGTAAGCTCAGGAATATTGCAACGGGCAAAGTTTCACCGCATTATCGGATTAAAGTTCCGGCCAGGTAAATGTAACCTTTCATTTTTGTTTTCCGTTACCAGTTAATATCCTTAACACCGGAAAACATTGGGAAAAATAGTTCAAAAAATACCCTTTCTGCGTTTGTCTGTTGCGTTGGCAGCCGGAATTGTATTGGGATCAATCACCTCCATTCGCTATTCAGATGTTTTATTATTGTATGTTTTCCTGCTGGCCATTCTGGTTTTTATCAACCGGAGATACAGCTACCGCAAAGTGACGTTTTTCGGTATTGGTGTTGTGTTTTTGTTTTTAGCAACGGGTATATTGGTTTATAAACTTTACAACAAAAAACCCGAATTTTATACAAAAGGCCACTTTTTTGCAACGGTTCTTGAAAAACCGGTGGAAAAACCCAACTCCTGGCAATCCGTATTGAAAATTGAAGCCATTCATCATGAAAATGCCGTCGTAAAATCACGCGAGAAACTGATGGTTTACTTTTCAAAAGGTGAGGGAGCAAGCCGGCTGACGCCCGGCGAAACAATAACATTTAAGCCACCGCCCCAATTTATAGCCAACAACAATAATCCTTATGAATTTGATTACCAGGGGTATCTTGCCAGGAAGAAAATTTATCGCCAGGTATATCTTCCATCCGGAAGTTGGGAAAAAACCCATGTGCAATCAACATTTCATCCAATAGTTATGGCCGAAAAGATTCGTTCGCGGTTGCTGGGAATTTACGAACAGCAGGAAATGGATGAAAACCACCTGTCTATTTTGTCGGCACTCACCCTGGGTTACAAACGCGGGCTTGATCCGGAAACCAGGAGTATCTTCGCTTCGGCCGGGGCTATGCATGTGCTGGCTGTTTCGGGCCTGCATGTGGGAATTGTTTTTATGGTACTTTCGTTCAGTTTTGGTTTTTTGAGAAGGCAACAAGCCGGAAGGCCTGTTTTTATCCTGTTGGTTCTTATTTGCCTGTGGTTGTATGCATTGATTACCGGGCTCTCTCCTTCGGTGTCACGGGCTGCTGCCATGTTCTCTTTTGTGGTGGTAGGTAACAATTTGAAAAAACAATCGAATATCTACAATACATTGGCGGCTTCGGCTTTTTTTCTGCTTTTGTTCAACCCCAACATGTTGTTCGAAGTAGGTTTTCAGTTATCCTATTCAGCCGTTTTTGGCATTGTGTTCTTGCAACCGCGTCTCGAAAAACTGATAACCGTTGACCAGAAAATCGTCCGTTATTTTTGGGCTTTGCTAACCGTTTCGGTGGCTGCACAAATTGCAACCTTTCCTTTCTCGGTTTACTATTTTAACCAGTTTCCTGTTTTTTTCTGGCTGTCAAACCTGATTGTAATACCAGCTGTAATGCTTCTTATCCCGTTGGGAATGCTGCTTCTGGCGTTCCACTGGATTCCACTGGTTCCGGCAATTATATCATTTGTGTTAGACAATTCCATCGGGTTCGTTTATGGGTTGTTGGGTTTTATTGAAAAACTGCCGCTTTCGGTTATCGAGTTTTCGTTTTTACCGGTTGAACTGTTTTTTGTTTTCGGGACCCTGTTTTCCCTGTTTCTTTTTATCAATTTCCGCAGGATACTCTTTTTTAAGGCAAGTCTGTTTTTTCTTCTTTTTTTACTAACTGCATCGCTGGTTTTTAAAACCGGAAATTTGTTCCGGAAAGAAATGATTGTGTACAATAATCCCGGAAATACAATCATCCAGCTTATTGCGGGAAATCAGAATTACATTGTCTCTGAAAAAGAATTGCCCCGGAAAAGTTTTGAAAACGAAATGGTGAAAAATACCGTAAAGAAAGTACGTTTGGAACCTCCTGTTTATATCACCCTCGACAGTACCTGCAAAGATGACCAGTTGTTGCTAAAAAACGGGGTCATCATTTTTGATGGCAGGATAATTCAAACAACCATTCAAAAAGATGTTCTCCCTGAAAATATTTCGCCCGATATTATTGTGGGACCTGTTAATCCTTCCCGGCTGGAAAAGTTAAAAAGAACTCCCCGAAGAATTATTTCAACCAGCAGATTACCAAGGGAGAATACCAGCTCTGAAAATCAAATTTTTTACCTCACCGAACGTGGGGCGTACCGTAAAAAATGGTAATTTTAATTCGGGCTACATTAAATGAATATGTTTTGCGTCGAAATTTGGGTTAATTTGCTGGGAAATCAATTGTTAATATTTTAATTTGCGTCAAAATAAATTAAAGGTGGTTTGAAATGAAAGTTGTAATTGCAGGTGCAGGGGAAGTAGGAACACATTTGGCACGAATGCTTAGCAATGAAGATCATGACATTGTACTTATGGATGATTCGCCTGAAAAGCTCGCGAAAATCAGCGGCGACGTTGATTTAATGACCGTGACCGGCTCGGCGCATTCTTTCCACGATTTAAAAAAAACAGGTTTGGCCAAAGCCGATCTGTTTATTGCCGTTACACCATTTGAAGAACGGAATGTGTTTGCATGTTCAATGGCTTCCTATCTTGGTGTGGGGCGAACCATCGCCCGTATAAATAATTCGGAATACCTGATGGACAGGTACCGTGCAAAGTTGAGTAACCTGGGAATTCACGAGCTTATTTATCCTGAAAGCCTTGCAGCCAAGGAAATTGTAGCATCGGTTAAACAAACCGGTACCCGGCAGCTCATTGAGTTTTCGGGTGGCAAGCTCCTCCTTCTGGGAATTAAAGTACGGCAGGATGCCCCCATATTGAATACAACCTTTGAAGAACTGGCCCAGGAAAACGAACATATTTTGGTTGTTGCTATTAACCGCGAAGGGCAAACAATTATTCCGCAAGGGACCGATTTTATTAAAGATGGCGATATCGTATTTTTTGTCACTACCCGGGCCGAACAACAACATGTATTTGAATTGACCGCCAAACAGATTTTTGAAGTTAAAAATATTATGTTCCTGGGGGGCAGTCGAATAGCCCAAAAAGCCATAGAGAAGCTTGGCGACCAGTTTCGTATTAAAGTGGTGGAGGAAAGTATTGAAAAATGTGAGCAAATAGCCGAGAAATATGAAAATGCACTGGTGATTAACGGCGATTGTCGTAACTTGCAACTTCTTAAAGATGAAGGTCTTGAAAAGATGGATGCGGTGGTGGCAACCACTGGTAATTCTGAAACAAACATACTGGGATGCCACCTGGCAAAAACGTTGGGTGTGCGGCGTACAGTGGCCGAAGTGGAAAACCTCGCATTTATGGGGCTGGCCGAAAATATGAACATTGGGAGTATTGTAAACAAAAAACTCATTGCAGCAAGTTATATTTACCGGTTTACACTCAATGCAGCTATCTCTAAAGTTAAGTGCCTTACTGCATCCGATGCCGAAGTGTTTGAATTTATTGCCAAACCGAATGCCAGGATCACACAAAAACCGGTTAAAGAGTTAGGCTTTCCGGAGGAAGCCAAAATTGGAGGTATTATCAGGGGTAAAAACGGCTACATTGTGAATGGCGATTCACATATCCAGGAAGGAGATAAGGTGGTTGTTTTCACACTTCCGGAAGGTATTAGAAAATTGGAAAAGTTTTTCAAATAAAGGTTTTCGGAAACTTCTAATCTATGAATGTCAAAATCATTTTCCGCGTTCTGGGTTTTTTGCTTTTGATTGAAGGTGTGGCGATGCTCCTGGCTTTAGTTGTTTCCCTTGTTTATAATGAATACGATCAGAAGGCTTTTTTAATCTCCTCGGGAATTAACATCGCATTGGGTGGTGCTGTTGTTTTTTTTACCCGCAGGGCCCGGCTTGACATTGGCCGTCGCGAAGGCTATATAATTGTTACGTTGGTGTGGGTCGTTTTTTCATTTTTTGGCAGCCTTCCTTATATAATTAGCGGTGCAATCCCAAACTTCACAAATGCTTTTTTTGAAACCATTTCGGGTTTTACAACTACCGGATCTTCCATCCTTCCTGATATTGAGGCGCTGCCTCATGGAATTTTATTTTGGAGAAGCATCACCCAATGGTTAGGCGGAATGGGAATAATTATATTTTCATTGGCTATTTTGCCGGTGTTTGGTATTGGCGGCATGCAACTTTATATGGCCGAAACGCCGGGGCCAACCCCCGATAAAATTAATCTGCGGATTCGGCAAACAGCCAAAACCCTTTGGGGAATTTACCTTGTTTTTACACTGGTTGAAACCCTTTTGCTTTGGTTGGGGGGAATGACATTGTTCGATTCCGTTTGCCACGGGTTTACAACCATAGCAACGGGCGGGTTCTCTACCAAACAGGCAAGCATCGGCCACTGGCCTTCTCCTTTTATTCATTATGTTATAATTGTTTTTATGTTTCTGGCAGGGTCCAACTTTACCCTTTCCTATATTTTGTTGCGAGGAAAAATAAAGCGTGTTTTCCACGATGAAGAATTCAGGTATTACACGTTGTTCATTGCCGGCTTTACATTGACAATTTTTGCCGGGTTAATAATCTACACTGAAATTGGAAGGGAGGAAGCATTCCGGAATTCGCTGTTTCAGGTTGTTTCCATTATTACAACAACCGGCTTTAAAACAGTTGATTACCTTGTGTGGCCTCCTGTTTTGACCATCCTTGTTTTTGCGTTGTTTTTCTTTGGCGGATCGGCCGGGTCAACCGGTGGAGGGATAAAAATTATGCGCATCGTACTGTTGCTTAAAAACAGTTATTACGAACTTCGCCGGATGGTGCATCCCCATGCTGTAATTCCTGTTAAGTTTAACAGTCAGTCTGTCGAGTCGAAAGTTATTACCAATGTTCTGGCTTTTATTATGCTTTATGTGGTGATTTTTGGAATCAGCACCGTTATTTTTACCATGATTGAACCCGACATGAAAACTGCAATGGGAGCAGTTGCCAGCAGTTTAGGCAATATTGGGCCCGGTTTTGGAAGTGTTGGCCCATATGAAAACTTCCTTCATATAAAACCAATTGGGAAGTGGTTTCTTTCGTTTTTAATGCTGCTTGGGCGGCTTGAACTTTTAACCGTGCTGGTACTGATTTCCCCTGCTTTCTGGAAGAGTTAAAATTCCAGCATCCCTTTTCCTTCTCTTGTAATTTCAATGGTATCGCCGGTACAGTCAACCACGGTAGAAGGAATCAGTTCTCCATGTCCGCCGTCGATAACAAGATCGGCAAAATCTTTGTATTTTTCGTAAATCAACTCCGGATCGGTAGTGTATTCCAGTATATCGTCCTCTTCACGTATGGATGTTGATAGGATGGGATTCCCCAGTTCATATACAATGTTGCGGATAATATTGTTGTGCGGCACGCGGATACCTACTGTTTTTTTCTTTCCCTTAAAATATTTAGGCACATTGGTGTTGGCTTCCAGTATAAAAGTAAATGGGCCCGGAAGGTTTTTTTTCATGAGTTTAAATACCGTGTTTGAAATGGGTTTGGTATAATCTGAAATGTGGCTTAAGTCACTGCAAATAAATGAGAAATTGGCTTTTTCAATTTTTACTCCTTTAAACCGGGCCACTTTTTCCACCGCTTTGGGGTTGGTAATGTCGCATCCCAGTCCGTAAATTGTATCGGTAGGGTAAATTATGATTCCACCTTCATGCAAAATATCAACAACTTTGCGGATTTCGCGGGGATTCGGATTTTCATTATATAATCGAAGCAGCATATATTCTTTTAAATTGAAGGCGTAAATTTATAATTTTAGATTTATTTTAACAGCAAATCAATTTATAATACGATGGAATATCAGCTAAAACAGACTGCCGATGGCTCCAGTACCCTGTATTTGCCTGCTTTAGACGAGCAATACCATTCCATGAACGGGGCCGTTACAGAATCGAAACATGTTTTTATTGAAAAGGGGTACCTGTTCCATCCCGCCCCCTGCCCGGTAGTTTTTGAAGTGGGGTTTGGAACAGGCTTAAACTGTTTGTTAACAGCGGTTTATTCAGGTAAATTAAAAAGGCCTACAACATTTTATTCCGTCGAAAAGTACCCGTTGGAACAAGATATAATTAACCAGTTAAATTATTCCACTTTTATACCGGAAGAATTCCATTCTGTTTTTAAGGCCATACATTCTTGCGATTGGGGCACAATGGTTTGTATTTCGCCCTGGTTTAACCTGTATAAAATAAAAACCGATCTTACAACAGAAAAATTAGCAGGATTAAATACATGCGATATTCTTTATTTCGATGCTTTTGCCCCCGGGAAACAACCTCAAATGTGGACTCCGGAAATTTTCAGCCTGCTTTACAATATAACATCGCCGGGTGGCATTTTTGTGACCTACAGCGCCAAGGGCGAAATTCGCCGGCGCTTGACAGCAGCAGGTTACAGTATGGAACGCCTGCCAGGGCCGCCGGGGAAGAAAGAAATGCTGCGGGGAATAAAAGTAGGTTCAAGGCTTTAATTGACAAAAAAATCAATTATCTTCGCCCAAATTGAACAGTGAATTATTTTTTTTATGACGGAAAAGAAATTATCCGGGGAGTTGGAACGGTTTAGTTATGCGTTGGGAATGAGTGTTGCATCCAACCTGATTAAATCGGGTGTAAAAGCAATTAATCCCGAGGCTTTAATGTTAGCTGTCACCGATACATACAACGGTGAAATGCCTAAAATGATGCCCGAAGAAGCCAATAAAATTTTAGAAAGTTTCATGAGCGATGCAAACCAGACCGCTGCAAAGGAAAACCTTGAAGAAGGATTGAAATTTCTGGCAGAAAACAGGTCTGAAAAAGGAGTGGTTGAGTTGCCAAGCGGCCTCCAGTATAAAGTGCTGGCAGAAGGAGATGGAGAGTTGCCGGGGGTTGATGACGAGGTAAAATGCCACTACCACGGCACCTTGGTTGACGGTACTGTTTTTGACAGTTCGGTGGAACGTGGACAGCCAGCCGTTTTCCCCGTAAACGGGGTTATCCAGGGTTGGGTGGAAGCCTTGCAGCTGATGCCGGTCGGTTCAAAATGGCGCCTTTATGTGCCTCCTGAGCTTGGTTATGGCGAGCAGGGAGCAGGCAACGCCATTGGCCCGAATTCTACCCTTGTTTTTGATGTTGAATTATTGGAAATTGTTTAAATTTTATATTATTATGAGAAACAGTATTATTTATTTATCAGCGTTATTTTTAGTAATCGTTGGAATGAGTTGCCAGCAAGGTGGTGGTGTGAAAAATGTTAATTTGGAAACGGATGCCGATTCAGCAGGATATGCCATTGGTGTTTTGGTTGGAAACAACAATAAAGAACAAATTAACAGCGCTCCGGGGGGGAGTAAAATCAGCATGGAAGCTATGGCTGCCGCATTTAGTCAAATTGCCATGGATGAAGAAACGGATATAACTCCGGAAGAAGCTAATCGTATTATCACGTCTTTTTTTGAGAGAGAAGGTGAGATCGAAGGCCAGGAAAACCTTGAAGACGGGAATGCTTTCCTTGAAGAGAATAAAGGCCGCGATGAAGTAGAAACTACTGAAAGTGGTCTGCAATACGAGGTACTGGAAGAAGGCGATGGACCCAAACCAAGCGAAAGCGACCAGGTTCGTGTACATTACCACGGAACCCTTATTGATGGTACCGTGTTTGACAGCTCAGTAGATAGGGGTGAACCAGCTGTATTTGGTGTAAATCAGGTTATTCCCGGTTGGACCGAAGCCATGACTTTGATGCCTGTTGGGTCAAAATGGAAAATTTATCTTCCTTCCGACCTGGCATACGGAGAACAAGGTGCCGGCGCCGATATTGGTCCTAACACTACATTGATTTTTGAAGTTGAACTGCTCGAAATTTT
>CAYRBS010000092.1:0-8699 GCA_964422335.1 uncultured Mariniphaga sp.
TTTTCTGCTTTCATTTTCCGTTGATTCCGTACATTTGCCTTTCTAAATGTAAATATTAAAATCTCAGAAGGTTAAACAGGTGTATTTTTTCATCTAAACCACTGACTGAATTTAAATTAACCAACAATAAAACATGTTTGTTGAATTACTGAAATAAAGTTGAAATAAAAAATTGAACAATGCGATCATTTCAATTCCTGACACTTGCGATTTTTACAGTCTATTTTTTGCTGACAGCCACCGGCTCGATATTAAACCTCAAAAAGATTTTTGCAAAAAAAATTTTTGGTTTTCTAAAAATTGCATTCTGGTTACTTCACATAGGGCTTTTGTTCGGTTTTATGTATTTATACGTTTATCCCAACCAGCCACGGGAAGCCACTACCTATCCTGTTTACTTTTATTTTAATTTAATGCTTTTTACGGTTGTGCTTTTTAATTTCCCCATGGCACTTTCGTTGGTATTGCATTCAATTTTCAGGGGAAAAGGAAAATCGCCCGTCCTTCCTTATGCCGGTTTTATCATTTCACTGGGCCTGGCCGGCGGATTGGTGTTCGGCACAATTGCCGGGAGCCGGCTGATAAAAGTGAAACAGGTGGAAATCCGGTTTCCCAATTTGCCCCGTAATTTCGAGGATTACCGAATTGTCCAGCTATCCGATATCCATTTGGGTGGATTGATAAACCCCAATGCCCTGCTGGAAAAAACAATAAAAAGAACCGATAAATTAGACCCTGATCTTTTATTGGTTACAGGTGACATGGTTAACAATTTTGCCTACGAAATAGAGCGGGTCGAGACAGCCTTGAGCAACCTGACAAACAATCGCCCGGGTTATGCCATACTGGGCAACCACGATTACGGCGATTACACCAACTGGGAAAACGAAGCAGAAAAACAAGCCAATTTCGATGCCATTGTAAAAGCACACGACAAAGCAGGATTAAAATTATTGATGAACGAACACGTGGTAATAAAAAGCGGCAGCGACTCCCTTTTTCTGGCCGGCGTTGAAAACTGGGGGCACTCCCCTTTTCCGCAATATGCCGATTTGGATGCTGCATTGCAAGGAATTCCACCCGAAGCATTCACGCTACTGATGACCCACGATCCGGCCCATTGGGAAGAAGAGGTGGCAGGCAAAAAAAACATTGCATTAACCCTCTCGGGACATACACACGGAATGCAATGGGGAATAAAACTTGCCGGGATACCCTTTAGCCTGGCCTACCTCACCCGGAAAAACTGGGGAGGGCGCTACCAATCCGGTAATTCAATACTTTATGTAAATACCGGTTTGGGAACAGTAGGTGTCCCGTGGCGGCTCGACATGCCCGCCGAAATAACCCTGATTACTTTAAAAAGAGGAGAAGTCGATTGAGAAAAGAAAATCGAAATACACATCCTTCAAATCCGGGAGATAGGAAGCGCGGAAACCAATACTGGAAGGAGCGTAAAACCGTCGAATGTTCACGTCGGCTGTAAGCTCGGTTCCCAGCGACGAAATATCTTCCGTAAACGTATCAATAACTTCACCTTCGTGGTAGAAATTCCCTTTCAACCGTGTATAATCGGCAAAAAGAGAAGCTTTTACGCGGCGTACATAAAGCCACCCAAAAACATTCAGGTCGGGATAGAGCAGCGGCAGTTTATAATCGGCTCCCCCGGTGTAAATTGCAGTTGTATTTATGCGGCCCCATCCCCTGGCATACCGCACCACATCGGTAAACCCCAGCGTACCGTTGCTTTTTTTCTCCTGCGCTCCGCCATACATTTTTATGCCATGATTTTTCATGAACCCCGGAAGGTACAACACCGATTGCAGGGCTGTCATTTGTCCTGCCCTGATTGCTCCTGCCGGAGAATGCCGGAAAGTGCCATCCAACACAAGTCCGAAGTCGGGGTACATATCGCGGTAACTTTTGCGGAGCAGCTGATGAAAATAAAACCGGTAGCTCAGCGAATGAAAGCCACCCTCATGAAACCGTTCCGGGGTGGAATCGTCGTGTTTGTAATAATTAAACCCGTATTGTACTTCCGGCTGGATCATCCGGTTAAACGGCCCTTTTCCCAGATTCAGAGGAAGCCTGATATCCAGCCCGGTATTTGTTTGTCCCCACGTAAACCGTTGTACAGAAGTATCCTGACTAATTACATCGCCCTGGTTGTTTTCAGTCCGATGAATTTCTGTTAATTCAGACGCCCGGTTGCCGTGGGTCAGATGCAAATCGAACACCGGATACCAACCTTTAAAGGAATAATCGGCGGTAAACCTGCCCGTATTTTCTGTCAGATCCCATTTGTACCCCAGCACCGTCTCTGAAGTACCCAATGTATTTTGCGACATCAGGCTCACACCCGGGTAAAATTCATACGCATCCGCATCGATGTAAACCGGTGCCCAGCTGTGAAAATTAAAAAGATGAGCAGCTTTGCTGTATTTTTCAGAAGCATAACTTTCAGATAGAGAATCGGAATCATCAAAAACAGGAATACCCTGTTCCTGGTGCGATAAAGCCTCAGCCAGCGGGTAATTTCCCGGTTCAACCTCCCCTATGGGTGAAATTTTTTCATGGTCAGCCGGAACTTTAATTAACCGGAAACCATCGGCCGTGTAATCGCTCAACACAATGTTTTTGCCATCGGGCGAAATGGCGGGCGATTCTGCGCCAAACCTTGGCACAAAAACCTCCTCCACCTGTTGGCCGGTCAGCCCCACACGGTACAAACTGTTTTTCCCCGGAAAGGAACTGATAAAGTAAAGCCAGTTTCCATTCGCCTCCAGATGTTTTACTTCACCTAAATCACGGTCAATCAGTATATCCATTTCTCCCGTTTCAAAATCGATGGTGGCAATCCGCTTTCCCTCCTGAGTGAGAATGATTGCTGCAACCTCGTCGTCATTTAACCATTCGGGGGTAAAGAAATAGTTGTTTTCATCCGTTTGGAACCGGTGGAGCAATTCCCCGCCGGGAAGTCTGTAAACAGATAAATAATAATTATTTGAAAAATCGGTTTCCACCACCACTACCTTCGTTTTGTCGGGCGAAATGGAAGGACTAAAGCTTTTAAATTCCGGCTTAACTTCTATTCTTCTTTTTGTTTTGGCATTCAGAATCCGAATCAACGAACGGCCGCTGTGCTGCCAGCGAAGATCGGAAATCTGCTCCGACCAAACAATCCATTCGTCGCGGTAATCCACCGATTCGTCAAAAACAGTACCGGGAAAAAAGAGTTTCTTCTCGTTCCCTTTTGGCCCAATTTGAACGAAAGAAGGAATTTCGTCGTACGAGGATTTAAACGAAAAGAGGGTTGAATCATTCAGCCAGTGGTTATGATTGTAGTTTGTAACGGTTGACGCCGGTTGGGAAACCACATCGAGCGGTCCGGGATTATAATTTTCATCCTCCCTTTCCCACACCCTTTGCAGACTGTCGAAAACCGAGTGGTAGAGCTGTTCTTTATTGAAGCCGGTATGATCCTTCAATACCTTGTTTACCGGATTTATGGAAAGTGGCTTTTTACCAGCGCGGGTCAGCGCTTCCTCCCAAACCTGGTTTCCGTACCGTTCATTTACGTTTCCCACCAGGTGATATCCCAGTTTATAATGGTTGGGAACAAAATCGCGGTACGATCTCAAATAAGCCTTATCGTAAGAAAAAACGCCTTTTTCAACCACCTGGGCCCGGTGTTCCATCAGGAATGACGGGAAACGTCCGCGGCCATAGTTGCTTAGCGCGGTTTCACTGACTATGGCATCGCCCTCGATAAACCACCAGGGCAGGTAAGCCCCAAAAGCAAGGGCTGTGCCCTGTTCGCCCAATAAAAATTTTATCCAGTCCGGCAGGTTACTGTGCACCTTGTCAATCTGCACCACGTGGCGGAATTCGTGCAGGGAAAGTTGTTCCAGCCAGTCTTGCGGATAAATGGCCTGATGCGGTGTGGTGTAGAACTCCGAACGTTTGGGCGCCCATGCAACCAGTCCGTTTGATTTTACCGTTTGTGTATGCAAAACAACCGGTATTTTCCCTGGATTATGTTTCAGTGAATAACTTCCGTAAGAATAAATTACATCGAGATTACCAGCCAGTTTTTGTGCTTGTTTTTCATAGTAATCCGGAAAGATTAACTGAAAATTCCGGGTGTGAATTTGGCGCCACCGGATGGAAGCCGGATCTTGCCCGGTCTGGAAATACTGCGCACTGGTGAGCAACCCGGTTACCATTAACGTTATAAGCAGGATCAGTTTCTTCATCTCCCAAAAATAAACATTCCAAGACAGAAACAAACAACCGGAATAAAATTAAAGAGGTTGCCCGGTTAATTTTCCCCGACAACCTCTTCATTTGTACTCCGGATTTTAAACCTCGTTTACCCCCAAAATCGGGATTGGATTTTCCTCTTCCGACTGATTTAATACCGACTGGTACAACGTAGCAAAAGCCGAATGAATCCACATAAATGAAATAATGGCTCCTACAATAAATACGATAACCCCGGCAATAAGCAGAAAAAATGAAATTATACCCATCCAGAAAACCTTCCAACCGTGACCACGCGTCATTTGCCAGCTTTTTTCAACCGCCTGCATCGGTTCCAGATCTTTGTCCATAATCAGGTAAGGCACAAAGGCCAGCCTGCATAAAATTATGATGCCCGGCACAATTAACAACACGAACCCAATAACTACCAAAGCAAAAACAATCAGATTGGCCAGAATAATTTTCAGGTATTTGGTTTTAAATCCTTCGAAAAGATACCTTAAATCAGTTTCTTCACCGCGCATGGCTTTCAAAAAAAGATACCTTTCACCGTAATTTATGACCGGAATAAAAAGAAAACCGTAGGCCATACTGAATAACGCCACCGGAAAAAACCACACAAAATTCGACCAGTTTCCGTCGTCGGCTTTCCAGTTTGCCCCTATTGGTCCGTTGAGCAACCCTGCAATAATTACCGCCAGCAACAAGGGCAAAAATGCTTTTTCGAACATTTTGCGCCAGCCGTAGCTAAAACTTCCCCCCACCGAGGGAACCAAGTTGTAATACATTTCGTTTTCCATGATTTTTGATTTTAGATTTTCTATTTACTGAACAACACACCGAAAGTAGGGTAACTTTCAAAAAAATCCTTCCTACTTTGGTAGGAATTTAAATATTCACTACTTTGGTAGCCCGCGCATTTGTTGCGATATGCAGCATTACCTGGTATAATGAAATGACCAGAATAGTTTGTAGCTAAATACTTTTGACTTTTTCTATAAAAACCAATTTTTGAAACCAAGATGCTCGTTGAAAACCTATCGTACCTCGCAACCTTTGTAGCTACAACCGGTATAGCTGTAATCGGGGCACTGGTTGCGCACCAGTTGTTTCAGGAAAGTAAAAAACCATTGTTTCAAATCCTCCTTTATCAGCAAATTTTCCTTTTTTCATTTTTCCTGTACGGAATTTGGGGCAACCTGGCCCTGAGGCAGGTAATTGCCGATGTAAACATTAGCAGTGAACTGGCCGGCAAACTGGCGTTTTTTATCCCGCTGCCCGGAATACCGTTTCTTATTGTGAGCTGGTTTATGCTGGTGAAATTCAGCTTCAACCTAAACGGATACCGCGGGTACAAAAAACTGGTTTACCTTTATTTTGCAGGTTCTGTGTTCCTTTTGGCAACATTTGCATTTTTATTCCAGAATAATTACCTCCACACTCCGCTTCAACCCGATGTTTTTATAATCCGGTTGTTCGTTGCCACCAACCTGTGTTTTCACCTCCTCTACATCCTTCCCTTCCTGAAGCCCCAAAAGAGAACATTCATCATTTTTAAAAAGGGACAGCTTTCCAAATGTTTATTGCTCTACCCGGGAGGTGTGGGTCTATATTCTGTAATGTGGTGGTTTTATGGTAATGTTGGTTTTGTTTTCACCGTGCTTTCCATTTTGCTGCTATTTACTGTTAGCGCCCTGTTGCCTGTTTGCCTGAAGTTTATGGCATACAGTACCGGGGAAAAAACAGGTACTTCCGATAAAAGCTTTCAATCGTTTTGTAAAGATTTTGAAATTTCAAAACGCGAGGCTGAAATTATTCTTGAAATCTGCACCGGAAAAACCAATAAAGCCATTGCCGAAAAACTGTTTATCACCTTGCAAACCGTAAAAGACCATACTCACCGCATTTACACCAAAACCCGGGTAAAAGGCCGCGTGCAGCTTACCAATCTTGTCAGGGAAAGAGTGAATGCTGAATAAAAAGTACCGGATACCCAGTAAAACATGCAAACAATTTGTTTATTCAGGAAAACGGCAGGCAGCAGGTTTATTCCAGTATATTTTTACAATATTCCACACATTTGATTATTTCTTTTTGAGCATCCGAATCATCCGGAACAGGATATTCAAGCTCGATATCGCAGTAAATGGACCATTTGTTCTTTTTGATCAAATTCAGAATATCGCCAATGGGTGTATCCCCCTCTCCCCATGGAGTATTTGTATTTGCCGGTTCAGCATCGGGCCCGGTCTTGTCTTTCAGGTGGATACTGAAAATGCGATGGTGCAACTTTTCAATAATTTCATTGGGATGATTGCCCGTTGCCCCAAAATAATGCCCTGCATCAAAGTTCAGCATATTTTTTGACGAATAGGATAAATACCTGTCAAAGCTGAATCCCGGTTCGCCTGGCTGGGCATGATTATGAAAAATAGCATACAGGTTATGTTTTTGGGCAAACCCGCCCAACCGCTGACAGGCTTCCTCGCCAATTTCATTGGAAATTCCTTTCGCCCCCAGCATTTTAGCCGCTTTAAAAGCATAATCAATTTCTTCCTCGGACCAGTCGGCCGGTGCAAATTTTATAATGTGCAGGTTCACACCCGCTTTCCGGAACATTTTGCGCAGTTCCCTGTATTTTCCCATCGACATGGAAAGCCGCCACTTTCGTTGTTCTTCCCTTGCTTTTGCTGCCGCTTTTTGATATGCAGCCCGTTCATCATCGGAAAGTGATTCTCCGCGGGGAGGTCGTGGTGGCATGGGAGGAATCCCTGCAAACTCTTCCGCCACGTTTCCCATCAGTTCCAGCGAGCTAATCCCCGCTTCTTTACAATATTCCAGAATATCCCGGGCAGTGCCAGGCATGCTGCGCCAACTGTAGGTTATTGCGCCTATTTGCACCCCACCGAAGACGGAATCGGGTTTTTCGCTTCCCATCAGCGGAGCTGTAAAACCTGAAGGTGTAATCGAAAGGGCTGCGGCAGCCGTGGCGGTAGTTCCGATAAATTTGCGGCGCGATAAATCATTGCTTTGTTTTGTTTTAGCCATATTATTTTATTTTGTTGATTTAAGCTGGTGCTAAATTTACATGAAAAGATTTTCCCAGTCAAAAAAAAAGATGACAACAATATAATGAAACTTATGCTTTCTTCCGAACATAAATTTTACATTTGTTTTTTAACTAAATCATTTTTATTTTAGGCCATCAAAATCAACAGCAGTAAAACCAGTATTCCATGGGGCAGAGCAGAGATTATAAACAAGAATGTTTTTCTGTAGCCTCTACAAAATTCCAACATGAAACACAGCAAAAGAAAAAATAAAAACAGATATTTTCATTATCAGAAAGAAATTCTAAATACCATTTCCGAACCCGCTTCTTTTATTGATGTAAATTACCGGTATGTATTCGTAAACAGTGCTTTCAATAAATTTTATGACAAACAAACCTATGAAATTATCGGCAAAACGGTGGATGAATTATGGGGTACTGAAAATTTTGAACGAAGTATTAAACCCAGCATGAGAGAATGCCTGCGTGGAAAACCTGTATTTATGCAGTATGAAGGGGAAATTCCAAGCGGTGAGATGAAAATACTGGAAATGAATTTTTACCCCCACCGGAATACTTCAGGCAGAATTGACGGTATAATTTCTACTGCAAAAGACATTACGGAGCACAAAAAAGCCGAGCAGGCCCTGAAAGAAAGTGAAGCCCGTTTAAAAGAACTGAATGCTACCAAAGATAAGTTGTTTTCCATTATCGGCCACGATTTGAAAGGTCCGCTGAACAATATTTTAGGTTTTTCTGAATTGATTGAAAATGGTTTCGACAGCTATTCAGGAGATGAAATCAGGCAATACAATAAAATTATTTACCAACTGGCCCAGTCGGTTTCCAGCCTGCTGGAAAATTTACTGACCTGGTCGCGGGCCCAACGCAAAATAATCTCCAGTTCGCCCCAGAATATCGCCATCCATTTTACGGTGGAAAAATGCTTTGGCCTTTTGAGGCAAACCGCATTGCAAAAAGAAATCCGCTTAAAAAACAGTGTGCCTCCCGAAACGGTTGTTTATGCCGATGATGAAATGATAACCTCCGTGATACGAAACCTCATTTCAAATGCGGTAAAATTTACCAACCGGGGCGGCACCATATCTGTTGTAGCCCAATCGACCCATGAATCTGCTGTTATTGGGATTAAAGACACGGGTATTGGAATCCCGGAAAATAAAATCCCCCATTTGTTCCATCCCGATGAAAACCATTCCGATTTAGGAACGGAAGGCGAAAAAGGCACCGGACTGGGATTGGTCATCTGCAAAGACTTTGTGGAGAAAAACAATGGGAAAATTTGGGTTGAAAGCGAACCGGGCAAAGGATCGGTTGTTTACTTCTCGCTGCCGGCGCAAAATCATGCATGAATCTGTTGTTG
>CAYRBS010000093.1:0-2669 GCA_964422335.1 uncultured Mariniphaga sp.
AAAAAACGAATGGCAAGCTGGAACAACCACCAAAATGAGTTGTACGTGGACGAAAAATCGGTGAAAGAAGAAATCCGGCATGCCATGTTTGTTTTCAACCGCGGCGGATTTACTGTCCTGAATGTATCCAACAAACCCATTGAAAGCACAGCCAACGAGGTTTTAGACCTCATGTCAGACCGGTTTTCCTTCCGCGGAAAAAAGCTGGACCCTCCCTACCGCGATGATAAACCTCCATCCTGACAATATTCTCGCTGCCATCGAAAAATAACACGCAAGTTTTTTCCTAATGCCGTGTCTTATTCCTAAATTTCATGTTAAAAACCGGAACAAATGTTTGAATGAATGAGACCGGAATCATAGATAAATTAAAGCAGGGAGACGAAAAAGCTTTCAGGGAACTGGTGGACAACTACCGGCAGATGGTAATAAATACCTGCTTTGGGTTGTTGCACGACAAAGAAGACGCCGAGGATGTAGCCCAGGATGTTTTTATCGAGGTATTTCGCTCGGTTCACAAGTTCAGGGCCGACTCCAAACTTTCTACCTGGCTCTACCGCATTGCCGTTAACCGCTCCCTCAATTTTATACGCGACAACAAAAAACGCAGGTGGTTCCGGTCGTTCGACGAGGATACAGATCAAAAAAAGTCATCGTCGAAAGAACTTGCTTCCGATGACTCGGGCGGCCCGGAGTTTGACCTGGAAAGCAGTCAGCGGGCCCGGTTGCTTCATGAGGCCATCGATTCGCTTCCCAAAAACCAACGGGTGGCTTTCACCTTAAATAAATACGAAGATTTAGCCTACAAAGAAATATCTGAAGTGATGAAACTTTCCATCTCTTCCGTGGAGTCATTAATTCACCGTGCCAAAAAAAACCTTCAGAAAAAATTATATCACTGCTACAAAAAAAAGTGTATTTAAATGCAAGTTTTTTACCGATTATGTGTCAAACCAATAAATTAAGAAATCATGCAATGCAAAGCAATCCATAAAAAACTGATTTTCTACCTCGAGGGCGATTTGCCGGCCAGGGAGGCAGAAAATGTGGCCTCGCACCTGGGTCAATGCAACGATTGTGCTGCATTTGCCGAAGACCTGAAAAAAACGCTCGGTGTTGTAGAACTGGAAAAATCACCGGAAGTTAATCCATATTTCTACACCCGGCTGAAAGCCCGGATGGAAAACCAGCATTCCACCGCCAGACAAAGCGTTGGACTCCCTGTTTGGCAAAAAGTGTTGCAACCCGCTGTTTTTACACTGTTGCTGCTCGCAGGCATTTACTCAGGCATAAAAATCGGGCAGCCGGCCCAAACAGAAATGCCCGAATTTTCCGCTGCACAAACAGAACTCATTCCGTATTTGGATGAAATGAAGGCAGAACCGATTGAAATCTTTTTGATGGAATAAAACATGGCAATACAAAATAAATACCGCATACTCATTTGGGTGATTGTCATCCTGGTGGCCACCAATCTCTCCATGGGATTTTCGTTCCTGTACCACAAACAACAGGACAAAAAAAATGCAGAACTCACCCGGGAAGAGGCGATTGAACTGCCTGCACAGCAACGCACCCGGTTTTTCAGGGAGCACCTGAACCTGGAACCTCAGCAGGTAAGTATTTTCAGGGAATTGAACCGCGATTTTAACCGCACCGCCTGGCAAATAAATCACCAGCTTGAAGGATTAAGAATTGAAATGGTACAGGAAATGGGTGACGAGCATCCGGATAAAAAAAAGCTGGAGTCTATCTCACGCGAAATTGGCGAACTGCACACCCAACTAAAAAATGAAACAATTGATTACTACCTGGACATGAAAAAAGCTTGTACAGAAACACAACAGGAAAAACTAAACGAACTGTTTATTTCTGTATTAAAAAAGAACGAAGACGTCAGGCTGCCACAACGGGGCCGGCGGTTTAGAGATAACTGAAAGTTGATATAAAAACAATTAAAATTAAAATGAAATGAAAACAAGAAAATTTGTATGGATGTTTATCGCGCTTTTATTAGGCGCAACCACTGTTTTTGCACAGGGTGGGAGAAATATGAACCGCCCTTTTTACGGTGATGGAAATAACTATGGCCCGGGAACCTGCCTGAATGTTCTTTCGGATTTGACCGAAGAGCAGCAGGAAAAAATAGCAGAACTGGAAGCCAGTCACCAGGAGGCCATGGCTGAGTTGCGGGTTCAACAACGTTCTACATTCGAACCCATCGAAAAGAATGAAATCCGTGGCGAGATGCTGAAAAAAGTACAGGCCCACCGCGATGAAGTGCGCAGCCTGTTAACCGAAGAGCAACAGAAACAGTACGATTTGTTGCAGGCACGTAACAACTATGGCGGCAAACGCTTTGCCCAAAGGGGCAGAGGTGGTTGCCGGAATGCAGGTGGAAGAGGCGGCCGCGGATTTCGCGGAGGCTGGTAATACCTGCCCAACCAAAAATCAACATTACAGGGGATGTATCAATAGCCGCGTTAACATAGAGTTAAACGCCAAACGAAAACCACGAATTTCAAATTTCAACCGGTTGGCTTTCACTTCTGCGGCTATAAAAACAGGGAAATCATGGATTTCACTATTTTGATACATCCCTTTTTTTTAATCGCGGTTTTTATAAAATGCAGGGCAAAAAGAATATATTATATTTGAAAAGAATTTTT
>CAYRBS010000093.1:2769-8611 GCA_964422335.1 uncultured Mariniphaga sp.
CGGGGAACAGGAATGCAGGATCTCTATTCAAAATACTTTTCAGAAGAGTCACTTTGGGCAAAAATCAGGCAATATTCCAAATCGGCGGGGATTTCGGTGGTATATGCCGCCCTGCTTTTATTTTATGTAATGAAAGACAAGGAGGTGAATTTCCGAACCAAAGTATCGGTTACCGCTGCACTGGGCTACTTTATCCTTCCCACCGATGCTATTTTTGATTTAACCCCACTCATTGGCTATACCGACGATTTGGGAGTGCTGCTTTTTGCGCTCAGCCAGGTGGCATCGAACGTTACACCCGCAATCAGGGAAAAGGCCCGCAACAAGCTGAAAGCCTGGTTTGGCGACATTAATGAATCGGAGCTGGAAGACCTGGAAGCCAAAATCTTTTAAAACAATCCGCTTGCATTTCCCTCTAAAAATTAATTTTTGAATTTATTGAAACAGGGTTACCTTTGCCGCTTAAAATCTCAGAAGAATGATTGATTTTTCGCTGTTGCAGTGGCTCTTGCTGTTCTTTTGTGCTTTGTTGATTGGAATGTCGAAAGTAGGCGTTCCGGGAGTTTCCATGTTTGTAGTCCCTGTGTTGGCCCTTATCTTCGGAGGGAAAGCCTCCACCGGCATTTTGCTGCCCATTTTAATGATGGCCGATTGGTTTGGCGTAGGTTACTACCACCGTCATGCCCGTTGGAAATACCTTTTTAAGCTTTTCCCGTGGGCGTTTGCAGGGGTAGGCATTGCCCTGTGGGTAGGTGAAGTAGTTAACGACGAATGGTTTAAAAACATTATTGCCATTTTGGTTTTCGTTTGTATTGGGTTAATGCTTTGGAAAGACCGGCAAAAAGACAAGAATTTTTTTCCTGATACCTGGTGGTTTGCTGCAACAATGGGCATTTTGGGCGGATTTGCCACTATGATTGGAAATGTTGCCGGACCTATTTTTGCCATTTACCTGCTTGCCATGCACTTGCCAAAAAATAATTTTATTGGTACCACAGCCTGGTTCTTCCTGATTATTAACACCATCAAATTTCCCCTGCACATTTTTATCTGGAAAACCATTAACTGGCAAACCCTGCAACTCGACTTGCTCCTTTTGCCCGGAATTGCTGCCGGAGCCTTTTTGGGGGTTTGGCTGGTAAAGAAAATTCCCGAAAAAACATACCGGGCTTTTGTTATCATTGTAACTGCCTTGTCGGCTTTTCTCCTGCTCATTTAAACCTCAGGGAGTAAAACAAATTGCCGGGTTTTTTTACTTTTGCATCACCAGTACAAAAAATTTGTATTCAACCATAAAACAAATGATTCCGGAAACATGGAACCACTCATAAATTATTTTAAAGATATAGAAACACACCACATCCTCGACGTGGGGACAGGCAAGGGGAGTTTTGTGCGGGTGTTGCAAAAAATCTTTCCCGGCGTCAAAATTACGGGAATCGATCCGGACCCGGACTCACTGGCAGATGCCCGGAAAAATTACCCGGATGTTACCTTCCGGGAGATGAAGGCGGAAAATCTGCAGTTCGATGACAATACATTCGATGTAGCCAGTATTTCGATGGCCCTTCACCATCTTCCCAAAATAAAAAAAGGGCTGAAGGAAATTAAACGGGTGGTGAAACCCAATGGGTTTATCATCATCAGTGAAACCATCAGCAATCAGTTAAACCCGGCCCAGGAGGTACACAAAATGTATCATCATTTCCGCAGCCGCATCGACCGGATACTGGGAAAATTTCACCGGAAAACCTTCACAAAAGATGCAATTTTACAGATGCTGAAAAGGGCTGAACTGCCGGTCCAGTTTTATTTCGAACAGAGAAAAAATGTGAACCTGGTGGAAGATGAAGCAGATTTGGAATTAAGGGTGGAAAAAATGAAACAGATGCTGGAAAAAATTAAGGGCCGTCCCGAATATGAAATCCTTCAGCCCCAGGTGAAAGAGTTCAAGGCGAAAGCCATGGAACACGGTTTTCAGCCAGCTACCAATCTTGTAATTGTAGTGAGGGAGAAATAAGAAACAGCATTTACAGGTACGAAACGGCTCCAAACCATAAAAAAACAGGCAGTTTTTCAGCCTCTCAGCGCTTCTGCCCCGCTGACAATTTCCAGGATTTCGTTGGTGATGGCCGCCTGGCGTTCTTTATTGTATTGCAGCGTAAGATCTTTTAAAAGTTCGGTAGCATTATCGGTAGCCTGGTGCATAGCCGTCATGCGGGCACCGTGCTCGGCTGCATGCGAATCGAGCAATGCTTTGTAGAACTGAATCCGCAATGACCGGGGGATGAGTTCCTGTACAATGTACTCACGGGAAGGTTCAAAAATATAGTCGTAAAATTGACTCTCGCCTTTTTCTTCTTCCACTTGAATCGGAAGAAATTGCTCGGCTGCCTGAATTTGCATGGCCGCATTTAAAAACTGATTATACACCAGCTCTACCCGGTCGTATTTTCCTCCTGCAAATGTTTTCATTACATGTTCTGCCAGCTGGTAAACATGGTCAAAATCGAGGTGGTCAAACAATTCGTGGTGGCTTTCCACTACGTTCATTCCGCGCAGTTTCACCTGTTTTTCGGCTTGTTTTCCAATGCAAAGAAATTCCACATCGCCCAACTGGTATTGCAGGCTGTACTTTGTATGCACCAGTTCCACCGCTTTTTTAACAATATTCATGCTGAAACTTCCGCACAGTCCGCGGTTTGAAGCGATCAACACAATCAGGATTTTTTCCGGTTCCCGTGGTTTGGTGTAAACAGAATCTTCGGCATTTTCGAGGCTTGAGCTCAGCGAAGCCAGCACCTGGAGCAGCTTATCGGCATAAGGCCTAATCTGCAGAATGGCATCCTGGGCCCTTTTCAGCTTGGCAGCCGAAACCATTTTCATTGCACTGGTTACCTGGCGGGTGGTTTTTATGGATGCAATGCGGGTACGTATTTCCTTTAAACCTGCCATTTATTCCTTCTTCTTGTATTTTGCAGCTACTTCGGTAGCAACCTCGGTTAAAACCTGTTCAATTTTATCAGTCAGGTTCCCTTCTTTTATTGAATCCAGCACATCGCGGTGTTCCATTTCCATCAGTTCGAGGAAATTTGTTTCAAACTCTTTCACATCGTCCACCGGCACACCTCTCAGCAACTCTCTCACGCCACAGAAAATAATGGCCACCTGGTGTTCCACTTTCATGGGCGAATACTGGTGTTGTTTCAGCACCTCCATGTTTTTCCGTCCCTTATCCAAAACGCGCATTGTAGCCGCATCGAGGTCGGAACCGAATTTAGAAAATGCCTCTAACTCCCGGAACTGCGCCTGGTCGAGTTTCAGGGTACCCGCGATTTTTTTCATTGCCTTAATCTGGGCATTTCCCCCCACCCGCGAAACAGAAATTCCAACATTGATAGCCGGGCGGAACCCGGAATTGAATAAGTTGGAATCGAGAAAAATCTGTCCGTCAGTAATTGAAATTACGTTGGTGGGGATGTAGGCCGAAACGTCGCCGGCCTGCGTTTCAATAATGGGAAGTGCGGTAAGCGATCCTCCTCCTTTTACACTGCTTTTCAGCCCCTCGGGCAGGTCGTTCATTTGCGCGGCAATTTTATCGGACTCTATAATTTTTGCAGCCCGCTCGAGCAGCCGTGAGTGAAGGTAGAACACATCTCCGGGATAAGCTTCCCGGCCCGGGGGACGGCGCAGCAGGAGAGAAACCTCGCGGTAGGAAACGGCTTGTTTGGAAAGATCGTCGAGCACAATCAGCGCATCGCGTCCCGTATCCCGAAAATATTCGCCAATGGCCATTCCGGCGTAAGGCGCGTAAAATTGTAACGCAGCGGGGTCGGAAGCAGTGGACGATACGATGATGGTGTAATCCATTGCTCCGTATTTTTGCAGTGTAGCTGCGATGTTTGCCACTGTGGAACCTTTTTGCCCTACAGCAACATAGATACAATAAACCGGGTTTCCTTTTTCAAAATTTTCACGCTGACTGATAATCGTGTCGATGGCCACGGCCGTTTTTCCGGTCTGGCGGTCGCCAATAATCAGCTCCCGCTGTCCGCGGCCAATAGGAATCATGGCATCGATCGATTTCAAACCTGTTTGCAAAGGTTGATTCACCGGCTGGCGGTAGATTACACTCGGGGCTTTACGCTCCAGCGGCAGTTCTATTAATTCACCGGAGATGGGCCCTTTTCCGTCGAGCGGTTCGCCGATGGTATTTACCACCCTGCCCACCAGGTTTTCACCAACCATAATGGAAGCAATGCGTTCCAACCGTTTTACGGTATCGCCTTCTTTCACTACTTCTGATGGCCCTAAAAGTACCGCCCCAACGTTATCCTCTTCCAGGTTCAGGACAATCCCTTTCACCCCGCTTTCGAATTCAATCATCTCATTCGATTCGACGTCCGAAAGTCCGTAAATGCGGGCAATCCCATCGCCAACCTGCAATACGGTTCCCACTTCTTCCAGTTCAGCCTCCGATTTGAAGTTTTCCAGTTGCTGCTTCAGTATTTCAGATATTTCAGCTGGTTTAATATTTATCATTTTTTCTGGTGTTTGCTTTGTGCTATCTGTTTTACAATTGTGTTTTTAACATTTGTTGTTTCAGCTTTTTAAGCTGTGTTGCCACACTGGCATCGTACTGTTTATCATCAATACGCAAAACAATGCCCCCAATGATGTTCGGATTCACCCGCCCGGTGAGTTCAACCTTTGCATCCAATTCTTTTTCGAGAACTCTTTCTGCTTTTTGGAGTACTTTTTCATCCACTGTTTGGGCGGTAGTCAGCACAGCCGTTTTTATATTTTTTTCTTCCCGGATAAGTGTCAGTACGTTCAGGCAAATACGCTGAATATAAATTTCCCGTTTATTCCGGGTTAACAGCGCCAGAAAATTCATGGAAAGCTCATTGATTTTCTCCCTGAAAATAAGGCCCATCAAACGAATTTTTTCAGAAGTTACCACTACCGGGCTTTTCAGCAGCAAGTTAAATTGCGCCGATTTGCTGCAAACATCCGAAATAAGCTCCATATCATTTTTCAAAGGGGCAAGCAGGTTTTTCTCTTTGGCCAGGGAAAAAAGGGCTTTGGCATAACGTACCGTGATTGCGCTTTCGTACATACCGTCAATTCAGTTTTATTTCGTCAATTAATTTATTGACCATCTCTTGTTGTTGTTTATTATCGGCCATCTCTTTCCGAATCACTTTTTCGGCAATCATCAGCGAAATTTCGGTCATTTGTTTTTTCATTTCGTTAATGGCTTTGCCCTTTTCATTTTGAATTTGCATCCGGGCATTTTCGATACTCCTTTGCGTTTCGGCGGCTGCTTTTTCTTTTGCCTCGGCCAGAATACCTTCTTTCAGGTTCATTGCTTCGCGAAGCAGGGCTTCTTTTTCTTTGCGGGCATCGGCCATCAGTTGTTCGTTCCCTGCTTTCAGCTTTGCCATCTCCTTGCGGGCAGTCTCCGCAGCACTTAAAGCGCTTTCAATGGATTCTTCCCGCTCGTACAATGCACTCAGGATAGGTTTCCATGCAAACTTTTTCAGTACAAAAGCCACGATAGCAAAAATAATGACCATCCAGAATATTGTTCCCAAATTCGGAGTAACCAGTTCCATAACAAAAATTATTTAGTTTTTTTATTAAATTTCAATGAAAGAAAACAGCACCTCCGGCAATCCCGAAGGTTGCTGCTTCAATGTGGTTGTTACACAAACAAAACCAGCGCACACACAATAACAGCAAAAAAGGAAACACCCTCGATTAACGCTGCCGAAACAATCATGTTCGAACGGATATCCCCGCTGGCTTCAGGTTGCCGTGCAATGGCCTCCATCGCGCT
>CAYRBS010000094.1:0-8585 GCA_964422335.1 uncultured Mariniphaga sp.
TTGATATTTAAATATTTTAAGACATGACAAAGGCAGATATTGTAAATGAAATTTCAAAAGACACAGGAATTGAAAAGGTAACTGTTCAAAAAACAGTGGAAGCCTTTATGGAAACCGTAAAAGATTCCTTAGAAGGAGGAAAAAATGTTTATCTCAGGGGTTTTGGGAGTTTTGTAGTTAAAAAACGGGCAGAAAAAACTGCACGGAATATCTCTAAAAACACTACCATTATCATTCCGGCGCATAATATTCCTTCGTTTAAACCGGCAAAAACGTTTGTGTCGAAAGTTAAAAACAACGTAAAGTAAAAAATTATGCCAAGCGGAAAAAAGAGAAAAAGACATAAGATGGCCACGCATAAACGCAAAAAAAGGTTGCGTAAAAACAGGCACAAGAAGAGAAAATAATTTTTTAAGTTTACTTCTTGAATAAACAGATTAAACCTAAGGTAGCAATGCCTTAGGTTTAATCTGTTATTGAACAGTGTATTATAATTATTTAACAGTATTAATATTTAGGTTGTGAGTAGTGATTTAATTATAGATGTCACTCCTTCCGAAATTGTTATAGCATTACAGGAAAATAAAAAGCTTGTTGAATTAACAAGAGAAAAAAGCGGGGCAAAATTTGCCGTTGGAGATATTTATCTCGGTAAGGTAAAAAAAATAATGCCCAGTTTGAATGCAGCATTTATCGATGTTGGTTACCAAAAAGATGCTTTTTTGCATTACCTCGACATGGGGCCGCAATTCTCTACATTGAACAAATTTTTAAGGATTGTTTCGTCCCGGAAAAATAAAATTACCTCCATTTCAAGAATTCATTCCGAGCCTGATATAAACAAGGAAGGAAGGATTACGGAGATACTAAAAGCCGGCCAGAAAATTCTGGTGCAGGTTTCAAAGGAACCCATTTCGACCAAAGGACCACGATTAACCTCCGAAATTTCGATTGCCGGAAGGTTTATGGTGTTAATGCCCTTTAGCGACAGGGTTTCGGTTTCGCAAAAAATTAGAACGAACGAGGAGAAAAACCGCCTGAAAAAGCTTATACAGAGTATTAAACCCAGGAAGTATGGTGTAATAATACGTACAGCGGCGGAAGGTAAAAAAGTGGCCGAGCTTGATCAGGAGCTCAGGCGCCTTGTCGATAAATGGGAAACAACTTTCCACAAACTGAAACGCGCTTCGGCGCCTTCTCTTATTATCGGGGAAATAGACCGGGCAACTGCATTGCTCCGCGATATTTATACCCCTAAATTTAACAGTATTATTGTTAATGATCAATCGGTCAGCAACGAAATCAGCGATTATATCGGCAGCATTCAGGCCGATAAAAAGAAAATCGTGAAACTTTACAAAGGACGTCGCCCTATTTTCGAACATTATGGTATCGAAAAGCAAATTAAAGCTTCGTTCGGTAAAACCGTTTCATTTCGTAACGGTGCCTACCTGATAGTAGAACACACCGAGGCGTTTCATGTGATTGATGTTAACAGTGGAAACCGGGCCAAATCAGGTGGCGACCAGGAAACAAATGCCCTGGACGTGAACCTGGCTGCCTGCGATGAAATAGCAAGACAACTTCGGTTGAGGGACATGGGCGGTATTATTGTTATCGATTTTATCGATATGCACAATCAGGCCAACCGCCAAAAAGTATATGAACACATGAAGGAGGTAATGGGGAGCGACCGCACAAAACACAATATTTTGCCCCTCAGTAAATTTTGCCTCATGCAAATTACACGGCAGCGTGTTCGGCCTGAAGAAATAATTGAAACTGCAGAGGAGTGCCCCACCTGTAAAGGAACGGGTAAAATAATGCCTACGGTTTTGTTTGCCGACGATTTGGACAACAAAGTGCGGTATATTTTGAAAGACCTCAATAAAAAACAGTTACACCTGAAGGTTCATCCCTATGTGGCGGCTTACCTTACAAAAGGTATTAAGAGCATGCGTAACCAGTGGCTTTTTAAGTTTTTAAAGTGGGTGAAAGTGGAATCCAACAACTCCTATTCTTACCTTGAATACCACTTTTTTGACGAAAACATGGAAGAGATTATTTTATGAGAAAAAGCCGGTTGCCAAAACAGCCGGCTTTTTTGCGAAATAGGAAACAAAATGCACACGGTAAATTTTACATTTTTTAAGGAAAGAAGCATGCTGGAAACAATAAAATATGCTGGTTGTTATATTGAAATATTTACATTTGTAGATGTTTTTTAATGCATAAATTAATAATGAATATGAAGAAACTGACGCTGATATTTATATCTTATTTAATCGCGTTATCTGTTAATGCCCAGATTATTGAGCCCATTAAGTGGTCTTTCGATTCCAGTCAGGACGGAAGGGAAGTGGAATTAACTTTTAAAGCCAGTATTGAAGAAGAATGGCACTTATATGATACCTACCTTCCGGAAGGCGGCCCCATTCCCACACAGGTTGTATTCGACGATTCAACCCGTTTTGAGTTTGATGGGGAACTGGAGAAAGCTCCCCAGCCGGTAGAAAAGTTCGACAATACTTTTCAGATGGACCTGCGGTATTTCGTTGAAGAAGCGACCCTGACCCAAAAAATTAAATTAAAAAACGACGATCCCGTTGAAATATCAGGCCATGTTTTATTTATGGCTTGTGACGACGAAACCTGTCTTCCTCCCAATGAGGCTGATTTTTCTTTTCAGTTTAACGGGAGTAGCGAAAGCCAGGCAGATGCAGCACCCCCGGAACCAGCAGAAGAAACCGCTGATTCCGGGTCCGGTACTGATTCGGGTTCAGGTTCAGGTTCCACCTCTGGTTCCTCAAGCGGGCAAACCTTGTGGGTGTTTATTTTAATTTCGGCGTTGGCCGGCTTTGCTGCCATACTTACCCCCTGCGTTTTTCCTATGATTCCGATGACCGTATCTTTTTTTATGCGGGGAAGTGAAAACAGGGGGAAAGCCATTCGCAGCGGCCTCTTTTTTGGTTTTTCCATATTGCTGATATTTACGTTTTTCGGGGCATTGTTTTCGTTTGGTTTGTTCGGCCCCAATGTAGGGAATATTTTGAGTACACACTGGATACCTAACCTGTTGTTCTTCCTGTTATTCCTGGTGTTTGCCATCTCTTTTTTAGGGGCTTTCGAAATTGTGCTACCCAGCAGCCTGGTGAATAAAACCGACTCAAAAGCTGAACAGGGCGGGCTGTTAGGTGCTTTTTTTATGGCGCTTACAACCGTAATTGTATCCTTTTCATGCACCGGGCCATTTATCGGGGCATTGATTATTGAAGCGGTTCAGGATGGAGGAATGCGCCCGATGATTGGTATGTTTTTCTTTGGGTTGGCTTTTGCCACTCCATTTACCTTGCTGGCCATTTTCCCGTCGGCACTGAACAAACTACCTCGTTCCGGTGCATGGCTGAATTCAATAAAAGTAGTGTTTGCTTTTATTTTACTGGCATTTGGTATGAAGTTTTTGAGCAATATCGACCAGGTTTACGGGCTGAATTTTATTAGCCGCGAGATTTACCTGGCCATCTGGATAGTCATTTTCTTTTTGCTTGGCATGTATTTTCTTGGTAAAATTAAGTTTTCACACGACAGCGATTTACCCTACGTTGGAATCGGCAGGTTTTTCTTGTCTGTGGCCACCTTTACGTTTGTTGTTTACCTGTTTACCGGATTGTTTGGTGCCTCGTTGTCCTCCATTTCTTCCCTGTTGCCCCCGCAAAGTGCGGGTAAATCTTATTTCCAGCAAAGCGCCGGGGCAGGCGGACAAAGTGCTCAGAATGAATTGTGCGGGCCGGCCAGGTATGCCGATAAGTTGCACCTGCCGCACGGATTGAATGGTTATTTCGATTACGAACAGGGAATGGCTTGTGCCGAAGAACAGGGAAAGCCTGTATTTCTCGTTTTTAAAGGGCACGCCTGTGCGAACTGTAAAAAGATGGAAAATGGCGTTTGGGAAAATTCGCAGGCATTGCAGTATTTATCGGAAGATTATATAATCATCGCCCTTTATACCGATGACCGGACAACGTTGCCCGAGAATGAATGGGTTACATCGGAGGTGGACGGAAAAGTGAAGAAAACAATGGGGAAAAAGAACCTCGATTTTCAGATTGATGAATATGGCACAAACAGCATTCCTTTTCACGTTATTATTGAACCCGACGGAACAGAGCACAGGTTAGGCGTAACATTCAAAGATGAAGAGTTTGTATCCTTTCTTGAAAAAGGTTTGTAATTAGTACTTTCAGATATTAGTATAAAACCCGGGAGAATTTTTTCCGGGTTTTTTGTTATTATTTTTTAACATTTTAGCTTCCCATCCCCCGTTCATATTGAATAACTTTAAGGTTGTATAACAAAATAATGCGGGGGTTTAATTTAACAAACACCTTTGTATATATTTTAAAACGGAGAAATAATGGATTTAACAAACTGGCTGTTTTGGAATGTTGATACCCAGATTGATTTCGTTTACCCGCGCGGAAAACTATACGTAGAAGGAGCAGAGGAATTACGTCCGCAATTGAAAGAACTTACCCGGATGGCAAAAGAAAAATCAATCCGTGTGGTGAATACTGCTGATTATCATTTTGCCAACTCAGCCGAACTGGATTCTTCACCCGATTTTGTCAACACTTTCCCGGAACATTGTATGGCAAACACCCGTGGGGCCGATTACATCCGTGAAACTGAACCGGAAGATCCGGTGGTGTTCGACTGGGATAAAGAATACCTGATTACCCCCGAGTTATTCGACCGGGAAAAGTACCGGAACTTTGTTATCCGAAAAGATGCATTCGATGTTTTTGCCGGTAACCCGCTAACCGACACCATTTTGAAGCATTTAAATCCGGATACAGTGGTTGTTTACGGGGTTACTACCAATGTGTGTGTAGATGCTGCCGTGAAAGGCCTCGTTAAAAAAGTCAAAAATGTGCTGGTGGTGGAAGATGCCATTAAAGAACTTCCCAATATTCCCCTGCCTTTCGATGCATGGGAGAAAAAAGGGGTGGAAATGATTTCGCTCCGTGCGTTGAAGAAAAAAATGGGTTAGTTACCGGCTGATTTCCGGTCCCTGCAGGTTGTGCTCCTTTAAAAACCGTTCTTCGAGTAAGTCGCTGCTTTTAATAGAGTTGCGCAGCCACTGAAGTTTGATGGCTTCTTTTTCCTGATCGGAAAGTTGCCAGCGAATGCCCGGTTGTTTCCTCATTTTTTCAGAAAGCTGGTATAAAACAATAGCTGCTGAAACCGATATATTGAAGCTTTCGGTAAATCCCACCATTGGAATTTTCAGAAATTCGTCTGCTTCCTGCAAAATAGTTTCAGAAATACCCGGCAATTCTGAGCCAAAAACCAGTGCCGCTTTTCCTTTGGAAAGATCGAATTCCGGCAGCAGCTGATCATTTTTATGCGGAGTGGTAGCTACAATGCGATAGCCATCGTTTTTTAGATTTTGAATGGCTTTCAGGCTGTTTTGTTCTTTTTGGTTGTGCTTATGTATGCTTAACCATTTGGATGCCCCCAGTGCCACCTCTTTATCCACGGTAAACTCGTTCCGGTTTTCAATCACGTGTACATGTTGAATTCCGAAACAGTCGCAGGTGCGCAATACCGCGCTGGCATTCTGTGGCTGATAAATATCTTCCAGCACCACGGTCAGGTAATCGGTTCTGCTTTCCAGTACCTTTTCAAACAGCCGGAGCCTTTCCGGGGTTACAAACGTTGTGAAATAATCAAGGAGCGTTTTTTGCATTTTTTTCATGTGTTTCAAAAAAAAAGGGAAGCACGCTGCTCCCCTTCAATTTTTTTGTATCCCTGTTTAATTAGGATACAGCATCAGCCAGGTCGGCACCTGCTTTGAATTTAACCACTTTTTTAGCAGGGATTTTAATTTCTTTCCCTGTTTGTGGGTTTCTGCCGGTGCGCGCACCACGTTCACTCACTGAAAAAGTACCAAATCCGATCAGGGCAACCCTGTCTCCTCCTTTAAGGGAATCGGTAGTTGCGCCAATAAAAGCGTCGAGCGCTTTTTTTGCATCAGCTTTCGTAAGGCCGGCTCCGGCGGCCATTGCATCAATTAATTGTGCTTTGTTCATAAGCTAAAAAATTTAAATGAAAAACTAAATTATTGTAAATAAACATGTTATGCTAATTATCGTTGGTCTCATAATGCAGCCTTTCCAGATGCTTGTTTCTGGAAGCCCAGTAAAATCAATACTTTCAGAGAACCCTTTTTAAAGTTGTAGCTAAATTCTGAAATAAGTTTTAAAAAAACAACTCTGAACCCCCTTTTTTTTCAGCAGATCCCCATTTTTTTATCAGGAAGGTTTTTCCGGATTAAAAAAAAGTTCTACTTTTGTCGCGCCCGGAGAGATGGCAGAGTGGTCGATTGCGGCGGTCTTGAAAACCGTTGAACCGAGAGGTTCCGGGGGTTCGAATCCCTCTCTCTCCGCAAAAAATCCATCAGGAAACTGATGGATTTTTTTTATTTGATACAGTGTTGATAACTTTTTGCGGGCAGAACATTTAATCAATAGGTTTTTGGAAAATATTTGCAGTGTACAACTGCTTTTCAGCGGCCTGAGCTAAAAATTTTGAATTTTCGCGGTTAGGTAATTTCGAATGAATTACTATATTTGCAGTCGCAAAATAAACACGGGTGTAGCTCAGTTGGCAGAGCACTGGTCTCCAAAACCAGGTGTCGGGAGTTCGAGTCTCTCCTCCCGTGCGAAAAAAAGCTGCAGAAATGCAGCTTTTTTTTGGATTATTTTCCAAATAGTTGATTACCTGATAATGGCTACCCAATCTTTTCCCGTGTCTTCCGGAGGGGTTCCAATTTTTACAGCCCCGCTTCCCCGGATATTTTTTGTGCTGCCATCCACCAGCTCGCCCCCTTCACGCGGATTGAACCACTTTACGGCCATCGTTTTTTCAGTATCCAGTTGCAGGGTGCACTCCTCCGTTGCTGAAGGCAGGTACACTAAGTAAATATCGCCTGGCCGCGCAAAACACAATGCATCCGGAAGGTTTACCAGTTCGTTGGCGCTGCTCATGGTTTCTACGGGGAGATTTTTCATAAACCGGGTGGCAATGGTTGATTGTTTCCACCAGTTTTCGCGGCTGCGGAAGTCCTCCAGGTTCAGGTCGTTATGCGGGTACCGGTACCCGAAATACCATTCAACACCGGCAGCACCAGCCAGCAGCGATCCCCACAGGCATTCGGCGCGCACCGTGTCGTGTCGGGCATCGTGCGTATCGGGCATTACCCCTTTCCAGTGAGGGCCGGTTTCATCGAGGTTCACCAGCCAGCGTTTGCCTGCTTCTTCCGATGCGTTTATCCATTTTGCAATGCGCTGATTTATACGTGCCGGATTTCCGATTTGCATCGACGGGCCATCGAGGTTCTCAAATCCAAGCAGCGGTTCCAGGTACTCATCCTGTTTTTCATCGTTTGCGTGGGTGTGCACCACCACTGTATTCGGGTAAGGGTTTACTTGTTTCAGGTAATTGGCCATGTCTTTTTTTTGTGCGTCGGTTTGGCCGATAGGACTCCAGCCCGCCGGTCCGTTTTCTTCGCCCATGTTCCATGTAACCGCCAGATGATGACCAAACCGGGCAATTAGTTCGCGCAAATAAACCATCCGTTGCACATCGGTAAAGCCATTGTCGAGCAGGGTTTCGTTTTCGGTTTCCTGGAGCACGAAATGTTTCATTATGCCCAATTGCTCCATGTGGTCGAATACCACTTCCCACTGGTCGAGTTTACTGCAGTCGAACCGGTAGCGTTCGTTGTGGTCAATATAAGGCCAAACATCTTTTCCATCGCCCAAAATATTCATGGTGAGCATGTAAACCGAATTCATACCTGCAGAATGGAGGTAGTTTAGTGCCCCAATTATTCCTTTCCCCTTTCCATCCTGCCAGGTGGGATCGCCTTCTTTCCAGTCGGCCAAATGGGGTTCATATTTATGCAGGTCTTTTTGCGGGTCAGCTTCTCCTTCGCGCACTTCGGTTTTCAGGCTGAAACGCGAAGTTTGGTCAAAACCGGCAAAGGCCAGGAAATTCTCCGGGCTGTCGGCGCCGTTTTTAATCCAGATTTCTTCTGAATCCTGAAATCGGAAGTAGCCTTTTCCGCCGTTTATGATCCGTCCTTTTGCCCTGAAATCATCACCGCCTTTATCTGACGGCTCCACGGAAAAGCTTCCTTCCGCACCATCCAACACCAGGGCTTCGCCTGTATTTTCGATCGCTTTCACCACAATGTCTTTTCCTTTTTTGAAGGAAATTTTGTAATTCCATTCCCCGGTTTCGTCGGGGCGGAAACGCACTTTCCACACTTTTCCCGATTCTGCGGAGGTTTCGGCAGCATTGCCGTCGGCGGCAAAAAAACCGGGTACGGTATAGGTTTTATTTCCGTTGGTAAATGTGGCTTCGAGCCGGTAGTCGAGAAACGGGTTTTCTTTGGCCCACTCCATTGTTTCGGGACCGTTGAGTTCCAACGTAACTTTGTGCCATTGTTTAAGTTCGCCTTCAATTTTTATGGCTTCATCCGGGGTGGTTTGGCAGGAAATGAAAAGTAACGTAAATAC
>CAYRBS010000095.1:0-8542 GCA_964422335.1 uncultured Mariniphaga sp.
ATCAGCGTATTTTCATCGTTGACTGTATTGGCCGAATTGCTCCAGTTGTGGCTGCCGGTTATTACGAGCGGATCGAATTCAGGTTTTCCGTTGTCGATAACCGCATACTTATGGTGCATCATGCCGTCCGAAAAATTATCGAAAACAAAACCTGAACTGCCGAGCGCTTCATCGAGAATCGCATTTACTGTTTCGGTGTTGGATTCATTTTTATCGGTCAACACATTTGTTGCCACCCCCATTTCGCTGGCTTCGCTGATGGCAAGGGCCAAATCGGTGCGGGTAATCAGCATGGTTGCTATATTCAGGTTATTATCGGCAAGGCGGATGTTATTTATGATCTGCTGGTTGGTTCTGTCCGATGGACTAAAATATAACTCCACCCGCTTGCCGCCAATAACAAATTCGTGCGGGGTGTTGTCGGTTTTATCGGCCCCGAATTTTGCATTGGCTTTATTGGGCAGTTCGCCGGAGCCTCCCCACATTTCTTCAAATTCAATTTGGTAGGACCGCGCAAGTGACTGGTCCTGTACAAAAACCATATTGTTGGCATCAGATACCAACTGATTGTATGAAATATTAGCAGAACCCGTCCAGACAACCGGTTTTTCCGCATCAGCCGATTCGGCATCAATCACTGCAAATTTGTTGTGCATAATCCCATCCCGCGCTGTTTCCTCCGGTCCTTCAAGAAACGGGATATCCGCATCCAACTCGTCCGTTCCCAAATGAGGGGTAGTTCCGCAACTTATAAAACGCACCTTCACTCCCCGTTGACGGGCACGGTTCAGCGCCTCGCTGATGCTTGTCAACCCGGAGTTACTGATGTTGTAAATACAGAAATCGACCGATTCTGCGGCCCGCTCGATATACGCCACAAGTGTATCGTCCATTGCTCCGGCAATATTTTGGGCAACCGTATGCGTGGCATAGGAAGTATCCACATCGCTGTTAAAATAGACTTTTATATCCCCGGTTGAATTCGATTCAGTTGCATACGCAGCAGCCGGAGCAAAGGCGGTGTCGGCAGAAAACCAGGAATAGGCGCGCGCATAAACCACTTCGCCCGGCGCCAGCCCCGAAATACTCACCTGCTGCACAAATCCGTCATCCGACGGGGTCGAACTCCCCGAAGCTTTATCGCGCCATACAGAAGGGTCGGGGGAAGTGCCGTAAACGACTTCGGGAGTGGTTTCAACATCGGTTTTCCAGCTCAGCGTAAAACCGTTTTTTGAAATATCCTGAACGGCCACCGGGGAAATGATATTCACCGGATCGTTTAAAATAATATCGTCCATATCGCGCGGGAGCAATTGATAACCGGTGGTTGCCTCCTGTTGAGAATATTGTGAACAAATGCCTGCCAGGTCAATATTCCCGGCGGGGATTGGTTGTCCGACAATGGTTTCTGCTGCCCGGTTTATTCTTATTTCGAAGGTTTTATCACCATCGGTAAGGGAATAATTGGTATCCTCCCCAAAAGTGCCCGAAGGATTTACAAACTGAACGTTGTTGATACGCACCAGTTGCGATTCATATTCTTCCCCTATTTCACCAATTTCCAACACTTTGGGCTCCGGCAGGTTATTCCCCGATGAATGAATGTTTACCGATTTAATGGGGTCGATTTCCAATAATTCGTAATAATTTTTCAGGGTTCCCGTAATGGTAATGGAATCGCCCCGTTTAAGATCGCCGGCCAGTTCCCCGTAAGCTGCCAGTCCGGCCGTAGCGTCCTGAAAATACCGGATTCTTCCCAGTTCAGCGCCACTGGTAACCATTCCGCTTACTGTAATCTCCTGCTCCACCATACCACGGGCATCGCCGATTGTTTGTTGCGAAACAGCCTGGTACCCCCAAAGAGCCATAAAGCCCGATAAAATATATTTAAACATAGTATGGTTTACTTCTGATTTGAAGGGCGAAAAATACAAAAAAACAAAAGGCGGGTGCTTTTTAAAATCGGGAGATGTTAAAATGTGGCGAGTTAACTACCTGGTTGAAACCACCAGTTTTTTCACAACAACTTTATTTTCCGATGTTTTAACACGTACAAAATAGATTCCGTTGCGAATTTCGTTGAGGGGGAGCAGGTATTTGGAATTTCCAAATTCTACCTTCCGTTGCAAAACTTCTTTTCCTGCAATGTCGATCAGCCGGATTTCAGAAATTTCCCCGCTGTTCATTTCCAGCGTCACTTTGCCGGTTTCAACGGGATTGGGATAAATATTCAGCTCGTAACGATTGTTTTCATTCAGATCGGAAGTGTCCTGATCCCATGAAATATTGCCCGGGCGAACAGCAAATCCGGCCAGTATAAATGAAGAAAATATGAATAAAAGTATCAATCGTTTCATATCCGATTAAATTACAAATTATTTGAATAACATACAAATAACATGCCTCTTTTTTAGCATTTTAAGTTTTTAAATTTTTCATCCAGTCAATGGCTTGTTGCAAATCATCGGGGGTATCAATGCCAATGCTTTGATGATCGGTAACAGCTGTTTTTATTTTAATTCCGTTTTCAAGCCAGCGTAATTGCTCCAACGCTTCTGCTCCCTCGAGTTTTCCCGGGGGCAATTGGGTAATTTTTTGAAGGATGCTGCTTTTATAAGCATACATCCCGATATGCGCCCAAAAAGTTGAAGCCAGCAGCCAGCTGTTTTCTTTTTCACCGCGCACAAAAGGGATGGGTGACCGGCTGAAATAAAGTGCGTTTTGGCGGGAGTCGATCACTACTTTGGGCCGGTTCGGATTAAAAAGTTCCTCTGTGGAAGTAATCTTTTTTATTAACGTGGCAATTTCAGTTTTCCCATCGAAACACGAAGCCAGCTGTTTCACCTGGAGGGGGCTGATAAACGGTTCGTCCCCCTGGATGTTAATCACCACATCAAAGTGTAAATCTTTTGCGAGAATGCGGGCAGCTTCCGCACAGCGGTCGGTGCCGCTGCGGTGGGTAGATAAGGTCCGGACCGCACGACCGCCAAAAGCTTCCACCGCGTTAAAAATGCGGTCGTCGTCTGTGGCAACCCATACATTTTCCACTGCCCGGGCTGCATTTTCGTAAACCCACTGTATAATGGGTTTATCATCCAGCAGTTCCAGTGGTTTTCCCGGAAACCGTGTGGACTGGAAGCGGGCAGGTATTATGGCAATACAATCCATTCGCTGTAATTTTTTGAGTGATAAAGATAGTCATTGTCCAAAAAAGGGGGCGAAATGTAGTTAAAAAATGCAGAACAGCAACCATTGGGAGGAAATGCCGGCTGCAATATGAACAGAAAAGGCAAAAAAAAGGTTAATTGGTGGCCAGAGCGAATCTATGCCGCCGAAAAATTGTAAATTTGTGGCGAAAAAGCAAACAGGTATATGGATATACAGGGAATAAAACAAAGGTTTGAAATCATAGGAAACTCACCCGAGTTGAACAGGGCCATTGAAGTAGCAGTTCAAGTGGCGCCTACCGACCTTTCTGTGTTAATTTCAGGCGAAAGTGGCACCGGGAAAGAGATGTTTCCCCAGATTATTCATCAGTTTTCTTCCCGGAAACACGGGAAATACATAGCAGTAAACTGTGGGGCCATTCCCGAAGGAACCATCGACTCCGAACTTTTCGGTCATGAAAAAGGGGCATTCACAGGCGCCCTGTCCGACCGCAAGGGCTACTTTCAGGAAGCGGATGGCGGCACCATCTTTTTGGATGAAATTGGCGAATTACCGCTTTCTACCCAGGTACGGTTGTTAAGGGTGCTTGAATCGGGTGAATTCATAAAAGTTGGTTCTTCGAAAGTGATAAAAACCAACGTACGCGTAATTGCAGCTACCAATGTGGACCTTCTTTCTGCCATAGAAGAAGGAAAATTCAGGGAAGACCTTTATTACCGGCTGAATACGCTTCCCATTAACATCCTTCCACTTCGCCAGCGCCCCGATGACATTTACCTGCTGTTCCGTAAATTTGCCCGCGACTTTGCCGAAAAATACCGGATGCCTCCGGTGCACCTCGAAGAAGATGCCCGCATTCTTTTAGTGAATTACCGGTGGCCGGGGAATGTGCGGCAATTAAAAAACATTACCGAACAAATTTCCATTATTGAACAAAACCGCGAGATTACGGCCGACACCCTGCGGAAATACCTGCCTGAATCTTCGTCGAACAACCTGCCTGCGATTTTCTCGAAAAGGGAAGAAAACAGTTTCTCCAATGAAAGGGAAATTTTGTATAAAATCCTGTTCGATATGAAACGCGACATGAACGATTTAAAAAAGCTGGTATTTGATCTGATGGAAAACAAGGAGGCACCAATTTCGGGTGACCAGGCCCGAATTATCAGAAACCTGTACGACAACGAAGAAAAAAGCCCCATTCCCGGGGAACACCAACCAAAACCCGTGCACCTGCAGGATTACGAAAAAGAAAATATACAGGACACCGAAGAAGTGGTGGAAGAATCACTTTCGCTCGAAGACAAAGAAATTGAACTGATTAAAAAAGCGCTTGATAAATATAAAGGAAAACGAAAGTATGCAGCGGGGGAACTGGGCATTTCGGAACGGACCCTTTACCGAAAAATTAAACAATACAATATTAAAGATCAATAGATGCTAAAAAAATATGCTTTATTCATCCTGGTGGTATTATTGCTCGGCGTGGTTTCACCGTCGTGCAAAATTTCCTATTCATTTACCGGGACCAACATTTCTCCCTCCATAGAATCTTATTCCGTTTACTATTTTCCCAACCGGGCCAGGCTGGTAAACCCAACCCTCAGCCAGTCGTTTACCGAGGCACTGCGCGAAAAATTGCAGCGTCAGACATCGCTTGAAGAACATGAAGACAACGGCGATCTTGTGTTTGAGGGACAGATTACAGGCTACGACGTAAAACCCATGTCAATCCAAAAAGACGACCAGGCAGCACAGAACCGCCTGACGGTTACTGTAAGGGTTAAATACACCAACAACCAGGATCCGGATGAAAGCAGGGAGCAAACCTTCACTGCATTTGAAGATTTTGACAGCAACAGCTCTTTAAACGATGTGGAAGACGGACTGGTGCCGGAAATTATTGACAAACTGACGGAAGATATTTTTAATGCAACACTCGCCAACTGGTAATTATGCAAAAAGAAAAATTTTACGAACTGCTTATAAACCCTGCTCTGCTTAGCGAAGAAACCCTTCCGGAATTGCAGCAACTTACCGATGAATATCCGTTTTTTCAAACCGCGTGGATGCTTTACCTGAAAAACCTGAAGGAAACCGGTGATCCCGGATTTGATGCCGCACTGAATAAAGCAGCCCTGCGCGTTCCGGACAGAAAACAATTGCATCGCTTTCTGACTTCTAAAAGCGGAATGCACGAAAACGAAATCTATTTTGAACAGTCGGAAATACCCACGCATGATTACCATTTGGATAACGACGAAAAACATAATGAAGGGGATAGTCTGATTGACAAATTCTTGTCATCCAGCCGGGATTTTATCAAAATGAAAAACGAACCGGGAGAATCCACCCTGGAAGAAACTGAGAATGAAATTTTAGCAAAATCGGAAGCCGAAGACGACGAATTGGTTACCGAAACGTTGGCCATGATCTATTTCGAACAGAAAAAATACGATAAAGCGCTGGATGCTTTTAAAAAATTAAGCTTGAAATTTCCGGAAAAAAATGTTTACTTTGCAAGCCGAATTGAGGAAATAGAGAAATTAAAGAATATTTAACCGAAAAAGAAATGTACACATTAATAACCGTTTTGATATTTATCGTTTGTGTGCTTTTAGTTCTTATTGTTTTGGTACAGAACTCAAAAGGAGGCGGTTTGGCCAGCAATTTCCAATCGTCGAACCAAATCATGGGCGTTAGGAAAACCACCGATTTTCTTGAAAAAGCAACCTGGGTACTGGCTGCTTCACTGCTGATTTTATCCGTTATGGGTTCGGCATTCATTCCGCGCCAGGAGATGACACAGGAGCAGTCAAGGGTAAGAGACCAGGTGGAAACAGCCCCTGACCCCACCCAGGTGCCAAACTTCCCGACTACTACACCCGAAGAAAACGAAACAGGCACTGAAGGCACAGGTGAGGAAGTACCTCCTCCGATGCCACTTCCCGAAGAAGGGAACGGACAATAACGAATACACTGCAAGCCAAAGGGCTTCAATGAAAAAAATGGCACCCGGTTAACGACCGGCTGCCATTTTTTTTGTTTGACCGATTCGCCAACAGGAAAGATTCAGAATGCGGAGATTCAATTGCCCACCGGTTTATTGGGCTGGAGCAGCAGCTCGTCGTATTCACTTCCGTCAACCATTGCTTCGATAATTACGGGCCCCTTCCCGGCAAAAGCTTCCTGAAGCGCCTGCCGGTAACCCGCAGTATCGTGAACCGAAACCACCGGAACGCCAAAATAGTGATGGGAAGGGCTACGGGTTTGATCTCCAAGGGAAGTTCCGTAGTGGTTATCGAAACCTTTATTTTGTTGTTTGATGCGAATGAGGGCCAGGCTGTTATCTGCCACAACCACAAAAACGATATTTAATCCCAACTGCCGCGCGGTGGCCATTTCACCGGCCATCATCCGAAAGCCGCCATCGCCGGTAAGGCAGGCTACCGGTAATTTAGGATTACAAAGTTTGGCAGCTATTGCAGCCGGGATTCCAAAACCCATAGACGACCAACCGTTGGTCATGAGCAGTTTTTCCGGAGCGGGTGTTTGCCACTGCTGCCCCACCAAATGAAGGTGAGCGCCCACATCCACCGTTAAAATTCCGTTTTGCGGCAAGGCCCGGCGCAACCCCGAAACTATCGCCCGTGGCCCGAAAGTCCCTTCCGGTGGCTCCAGTTGCCGGAGCATTTCCGTTTTCCGGGATTCAACAACAGAAGTATTCCACTTTTTGGCGGAAAATCCGGTTTTCAAAAATTCCTTCAGCAACAAATTCAAATCACCCGGAACATCCACCACTTCTGTCAAAACATCCCGATCCACGTCAGCAGGGCGGCTGCAAAAATGAATCAGCGGGACATTCGGCATCCACTCTTCGTAATTCATCTCCACCGGATCGTATCCAATGCCCGCGACCAGATCAGCTTCGTGGCAGGTTTGTGCAACCTTTCCTGACAAGGCATGAAAAAGCACGCCGGCATAAAGCGGGTGATTTTCGGGGAACATCCCCTTTGCCATAGGAGTTAACACTACCGGCAGCCTGTATTGCTCGGCCAGTTGTAAAACCTGTGTTTGCACCCCCGCTCTCACAGCCGTTAAACCAACTGCCAACAATGGTTTTTTCGCTGTTGAAAAAACCTTTATTGCCTGTTTTATGGCTTCCACGGGCAAGGGTGGCTTTTTTTCCTTTTCCAGGCGAAGATAGTGAATGGATTCATCGGGCCTGCCAACCGGATTGTTTCCAATCCCCGCAGGAATTCCCACGTGCACAGGCCCCGGATATTCCTCTCCGGCAATGCCAGCTGCTTTCAGGAGAATCTCACCGACATTGTCCGTATCCATGCGGGTAGTCCATTTTGTGATGGGCTGAAAAAGCGCCTGGTGGTCGATGTTCATCTGAACGGTCCTCCCCATCAGGCGATCGGGCATTTCATCGGTAAAAGCCAACAATGGCAGGCGGTCGAGCAAAGCACAGCCCACGCCGGTTGAAAGATTTGTGGCGCCCGGCCCGAAGGTTCCGAAACAGGCACCGGGAATACCGGTAAGCCTTCCGCAAACCGCTGCCATAAAAGCGGCAGCAGATTCGTGCCCGGTCAGTACAAATTCAATGCCCTCTTCCTGTCGCAAGGCTTCAATATAATCGATCATATTTCCACTGGGAACCCCGAAAACAAACTTCACTTCCAGTTCCCTGAGGGTACGGGCAAACTGCCGGGCTACGGTTGGCATTCAATAAAACTTTTAATTATTAAAACAATATTAATGAATAAAAACGATACCGGTTAACTTATTGGAATGAAACAAAAATCACTCCCTGCCAATCATTTCCATCACCTCATCCAAATCCATATCGGGACGGGTAATCTGGAAATGTGCCCGGGTATAAAATTCATTTCTTTTTTTGAGGGTTTCATCAATAAAGTCCACCAGTTCGTCTTTCGACTTTCCTTTGATAAGCGGGCGTTCGGTTTTGGATTCCATCAGCCGCGAAGCCAGTATTTTGGGATCGATGTTCAGGAAAATGGTTTTGCCGGTGCGATTCATCAAATCCATGTTATCGAAAAAACAGGGGGCGCCGCCTCCGGTGGCAATCACCACTCCGGTAAATTCGGAAAGTTCTTTCAGCGCTTTGTTTTCTTTTTTACGGAATTCTGCTTCGCCGTCTTCGGCAAATATCTGCGGGACAGTTTTGCAGTTTCGTTTTTCAATGTAATCATCCATATCGATGAACTGCAACCCGGCATGTTCTGCCAGTTTTCGGCCCAACGTTGTTTTTCCGCATCCCATGTATCCAATCAGGTAAATTCTCATAATTCCAGTAAAAGTTCAAAGTAAAAAGGTAAAAGTAAAAAGAAATCAGGAATAGATGAAA
>CAYRBS010000096.1:0-8535 GCA_964422335.1 uncultured Mariniphaga sp.
ACTACCAATAATACTTTCAGGATGGTCAGGCCATTCTGGACCTTTGCACCCAACACCACTCCCCTGGCATGAAGCAGGGAAAAAGAAAGGATAACGATAATAGCCAGCATTTTACTAAACAAATCGGCACTCATAACGCGGTCGAATAAAAACCACGACTGAAAATCGGGGAATGCCCAGATAAAATACTTGCTAAATCCAATGGCTGAAGCTGCAATAGGTGCCGAAAACCCTACAATCAGCGAAAGCCAACCGCTCAGAAAACCCAGTAGTGGATGAAAAAGTTTGGAGATAAACGTGTATTCCCCTCCAGCCTCGGGAAATGATGCCCCCAGCTCACCAAAAGCCAGGGCGCCGCATAGGGCGATTAATCCTCCCACCAGCCAAAGCCCCAGCATCACCAGGGGGTTTCCCAGGAAATCCATGAGGTACCCGGTGGTGGTGAAAATACCCGCGCCAATAATATTGGCCACCACAATGTTGGTAACAGGGAACAACCCCAGTTTCCTTTCCAGATGGTTACCCGTGGAATTCAATTTGCACGCGGATTTTTATCTGTTTTATAACTTATCGAGATTCCTGAACGGCTGTTGGGGGCAAAAGTAGTTTCGTAGTGGTTGAGGCTTTCAACATGTTCGAGGAACTCACGGATACCTGAAACGCGCATGGCCGTGTTATGGGCTGTAAAGCAACCTCCCTCTTCAAGTTTCGGGTCCATATCGGTAAAATAGTTTTTATACCAGTATTTATCGGCATCGCTGAACACAAAGTCATACTTCCCGGGCAGCTTGGGCACCAGTTCGTGGGCATCGGCCAGCCGCGCATCGATGTATTCGTCAACCCCGGCTTTTTTAAAATTGGCTTTGGCCTGCAGCCAACGGTCTTTGTCAATTTCAATGGTAATTAACTTGCCGCCGGTTTTACTTAAGGCCCATGCAATCCAAATAGCTGAATGGCCTGTAGAAGTACCAATTTCCACTGCTTTGGTATAATTATTTTCTACAATAATATCGTACAGGATTCTTCCATCGGAAAGCGGCACGTTCATATCGCGCCAGCTATTCACATTTTCTTCCAGAAAAGCTTTTACCTTCCTGTCCAGCTTATTTTCCACTTCCGGGAGTTGGGCCCTCACCGAAAATGCCACAAAAACCAGGACTACAATCGCCAAATAGTTAAGTTTCATAAAAACCTTCTTTATATTGTGCGTCCTAAAGATAAAAAAAATGGATTAACTACCCTGCTTTTTTACTTCTTCTTATTCCTTATCGGATTGAGCCAGTACAGGAGCATTGTCTTTATGCTGAAACAACGAATTCAGAAATACCGGAATACTTTGCGATGCAAGGCTGTTGGGTGAATTGGTAAGGTAAACGATTCCGATATCTTCATTTTTACAAAGTGCAATTTCTGCTTTGTACCCGTTTACGTATCCCCCGTGATACGCAACCTGTCTTCCTTTATAATCGATAACACGCCACCCCATTGCATATTGTTTGGCGGCAACCTGGTCCCAATGCCGGAAATATCCCCTGTGTAAATGAGAGTTCACCCGGGGAGTAAAAACCGATTGCTGGAATTCGTTTTTCAGCAAAGGCCTGTCTTCATCCAGTAACGCCAAAAGAAATTGAGACATATCGGAAATACTGGCATTCACCCCGGCTGCCGGGGCAGTAGAATAATAGCGGTCGTTCAGCGGTAACGGCCTGTAAATTCCGTTTCCTCCCGAATGGGGATACGCCTTGTTGGGATTATCCCGGAAACTTTGAAAATCGGTGGAAGCATCGGCCATTCCGGCAGGTTTAAAAAGTTTTTCCTGCACCATTTGCCCGTAATTTTTGGAGGTTTTTACTGAAAGGATCGTATCCACCAGGCTGAACATCACGTTCTGGTAGCCATATAGCTGGCCGGGCTCTGCCGAAATACCCACATCTTTTAACCTGCTAACTATTTTATCAAAAGGAACATGGCTTTCTACCAGGTCATCGAATGCGTGGGGAACCAGGCCTGAGGTATGGCTCAATAAATTTCCTATGGTGAGGTGGCTGGTACTGTTTGGATTACTGAGACTGAAGCCGGGAAGGGTTTCGGTAACTTTCTCATCGAAGGCCAGAATATCTTCCTGTGCCAAAATACCTGCCAGCACGCCGGTAACGGGTTTGGAAACCGATGCCAGCCTGAAAACAGTATGTTCATCTACCGGATCGGATGTACCGATTTTTTGGGTACCGTAACATTTCAAAAATGCAACCTGATCTTTATACGTGATGGCCACCGCAGCTCCAACCGTACCTGTCCGGGTTATTTCATTGTCCATCCACTGTTCGTAATCCTGAAATAATCCCTGCATTTCACTCAACTCTTGTTCCGACTGCGAGGGAGGTGGTTCTCCAATTTCCGATAAAATATCGGGAGAGGAAGAAATACGTTGATTTGTAGTAGTTAACAATACAAGGGATAAAAATATCAATAAGGCAAGAAAATTCTGGTTCTTCATTCAATATCCGTGTTTATGAGAAAGGTAAAAAGCACCATTATCAAAAATTCATTGCCGAAAATACAAATTTTATAGACAAAACCAATACTTCAGAAAAATTATCCCCAAAAAAACATCGATTTTTTATGCTCCATATTATTAATATTCAATCAGTAATGCACTTATGACAAATTTATCAATACGCAAAACTGCTTCCCCCTAAAAATTCACGCAGAAGGGAAGTAGGTGGTATTTCTTCTTCATCGATGGGTTTAAAATACGAAAGGAATTTTAGTAATCTAACGGCTTCAATATATTCTACCTGATTTTCCAATACCAGTTTCAACACCGGTTCGGCATATTTTTTCAATACAGCCAGTTCATAAAGCGTAGCAGAGTTAAACATCATATCGGCGTTTTCCTGGAAGGGGAAAATGTTCAGTTCTTCCCCCCGTCTCACCGAGGGCCAGCGCTTAATGGTTTCGGCAGCCCGGTACCCCCGGTATTTGCTGTCGCGAATAATACGCCGAATCAGGCGGTTGTCGGCAGTAGAAATGTGGGTGTGTTCGTCGAATGAAATCTGGGTAAGCGCCGATACAAATATTTTGAAAGTGTTTTTATCATCAATGCGGGGCAGCAGGTGGGGGTTCATGCCATGTATGCCTTCCACGATTAAAATATCACCCGTCCGGAGCCGCAACCGGTCGCCGTTCATATACCGCTTTCCCCGGTGAAAATCGAATTTGGGAAGTTGCACCTCTTTTCCCTGGAGGAGCTCAATCAGTTGTTCATTAAAGAAATCGATATCGATAGCCTCCAGTGCTTCAAAGTTATAATTCCCATATTCATCGCGCGGGGTATGTTCACGGTCCACAAAATAGTCGTCGAGTGAAACCTGGAAGGGACGCAATCCGTTCACGGCCAGTTGTACCCCCAAACGTTTACTGAAGGTTGTTTTTCCGGAAGCGGAAGGCCCGGCAACCAGCACCACTTTTATGCTGCTGTTCTTCAAACTGATTATATTGGCAATCTCGGCTATTTTTTTCTCATGCAACGCTTCCGAAATTTTTATAATGTACCCTCCCTGTTGCCGAAGGGTAAACTCATTCAGATGAGAGATAGTGGAAACATTCAGGATTTGCGCCCAGTCTTTATGTTCCTGGTAAATTTCAAAAAGTTTATGTTGCTGAAGGGGTTCCTGCAATTCATGAAAATTTTCGGGTTTGGGAATTTGCAGCAACAACCCGTCGAAATACTTTATGAGCCCAAAATTGCTGATGTATCCGGTAGAGGGAAGCAGGTGCCCGTAAAAATAGTTCCCCAATCCGTTCAGGAAATAAAGGCTCGAAAACAAATGCCCCTGCTGTTCGAAAAGCTGGGCTTTCTCTTCCAGCCCTTGTTTCATAAGGAATTCCACCACATCTTCGGTTAATTCCCCTTTTTTAACAAACGGGATATCTTTTTCAATCAACGCCTTCATCTCATCTTTAATGAGCCCGATATCGCGGTTGGTTATTTCTCGGCCAAACCCGGAAAGTTCACAAAAATAGCCATTTGAAATACCTTTCCTGATGCGAAGCGACACATGCGGGAGAACCTCTTTCACGGCCGCGTACAACACAAAAATCAAACTGCGAATATACATGCGTATCCCGTCGGGGTGCGAAACGTCAAAAAATTCAATGCGTTTTGTTTTCACCACACAAAATGAAAGTTCCCTCGCCTGGTGATTCACTATAGCGCCGCATACCGTATTATTCAGTTGGATGTCCAGATCGCGGCTGATTTCGAGCAGTGAGGTTCCCAGCGGATAGGTATGCTTTGATTGTGTGTTATGGCAGAATATTTCTACTTCCTTCATTTTTAAAACTGTTTTCTGTAAAAGTAGTAAATGTCAGTCAAACAATCTCCTTTTTCAGAAATTGGGCGGTATAAGATTTTTTTACTCCTGCTATTTTTTCCGGAGTACCGGTACAGAGTATCTCTCCCCCTTTTTTCCCTCCTTCGGGCCCCATATCGATAATGTGGTCGGCCACCTTTATCACATCCATGTTGTGTTCAATAACAATAACCGTGTTGCCCCTATCCACCAGCTTGTTCAGCACATCGAGGAGCACCCTTATGTCTTCAAAATGAAGCCCGGTGGTAGGTTCATCGAGTATGTAAAGTGTTTTCCCGGTGTCGCGTTTGGCAAGTTCGGCTGACAATTTGACCCGTTGCGACTCGCCGCCCGAAAGTGTGGTGGACGACTGGCCCAGCGTAATATAACCAAGCCCCACCTCCTGCAGGGTTTTCAGTTTGACGGCAATGGACGGAATGTTTTCAAAAAACTCCACCCCCTGGTTGATGGTCATTTCCAGCACATCGCTGATCGATTTCCCCTTGTAGCGAACCTCGAGTGTTTCGCGGTTGTAGCGTTTGCCGTTGCACTTGTCGCAATGCACATAAACGTCGGGCAAAAAATTCATTTCAATGAGTTTAATTCCCCCACCCTGGCATTCCTCGCAACGCCCGCCTTTCACATTAAAAGAAAAGCGGCCCGGTTTGTACCCCCTGATTTTTGCTTCCGGGAGTTGGGCAAACAGGCTGCGGATATCGGAAAACACACCGGTATAAGTAACAGGGTTCGAGCGTGGGGTGCGGCCAATGGGCGACTGATCGACCCGGATCACTTTATCAACCAGCTCCAATCCTTTCATCGATTTGTAGGGCAGCGGGTCTTGTACCGATTTGTAAAAATGCTGGCTCAGTACCGGCTGCAGCGTGTCGTTTATGAGGGTTGATTTTCCGCTCCCCGACACCCCGGTCACACAAATAAAAGTACCAAGCGGAACCCGGAGCGTCACATTTTTAAGGTTATTGCCCGTACAACCGGTAACGGTCAGAAATTCACCACTGCCCTTGCGACGGGAAGCCGGTACCTCAATTTGCCTGCGGTCGTTTAAATAATCTGAAGTAAGTGTATTGGTTTTCATCACTTCATGCGGGGTGCCCGCAGCCACCACTTCACCCCCGTGGCGGCCGGCAAACGGCCCCATGTCGATGAGCCAGTCGGCGTGAAGCATGGTATCTTTGTCGTGTTCCACTACAATAACGGAATTTCCACTGTCGCGCAACTGCTCCAGGGCATGGATCAGCTTCAGGTTGTCGCGGTGGTGCAGCCCGATGCTGGGTTCGTCGAGAATGTAAAGTACATTCACCAGTTGCGAACCGATTTGGGTAGCCAAACGAATACGCTGCGATTCCCCTCCCGAAAGGCTTTGCGCCGAGCGGTCGAGGGCCAGGTAATCGAGCCCCACACCCAGCATAAAACCCAGCCGGTCGCGGATTTCCTTTATTACCTCGGTACCGATTTTACGCTGGCGGTCGGTCATCCGGTTTTCCAGTCCCACGAACCAATCGTTCAGAATATTCAAGTCCATTTGGGCCAGTTCCGAGATATTTTTCCCGTCAATTTTAAAAAAGAGCGACTCTTTTTTCAACCGCTGTCCGTTGCACTCGGGACAAACCGTCGATTTCACGAACTGATTGGCCCACTTTTGCGCCCGTTTTGCCGGATTATCTTCGCGTTGACTATCAATGTATTTTACCACACCATCGTAACTCATCAGGTAGTTCATGCTGTTTCCCAGCGGGGTATTTTTCAACTGAATGCGCTCGCTGGTACCAAATAAAACGGCATGCAACCCTTCTTCGGGGATGTCTTTCACAGGAGTTTTCAGGGTGAACCCATACTTTTCGCCAAGGGCCTCAATCTGCCAAAATATCAACGTATTGCGGTAAGAACCCAGCGGGGCAATGCCTCCTTTGCTAATGCTTTTATTTTTATTGGGGACAATTTTATCGATGTCAATTTCAGTAACCCTCCCTATTCCGTTACATCGCGGACAAGCGCCTTGCGGCGAGTTAAACGAAAAATTGTGCGGGGCAGGCTCGCTGTACGAAACCCCTGTGGTAGGGCACATCAGCAGGCGACTGTAGTATTTGGCCTCGTTGGTATCATGATCGAGAATCATCAGAATTCCCTGCCCGTGTTTCATGGCAGTCTGGACGCTCTCTTTCAGCCGTTTGTCTCCCACGCCTTCCACTACCAGTTTATCGATAACCATTTCAATAAAGTGATTTTTGTAGCGATCCACCCGGTGGTTGTGTTTTATTTCAGAAATTTCACCGTCGATGCGGGCGTGCAGAAAACCCTTCCGCCTGATTTGCTCAAACAATTCGCGGTAATGGCCCTTCCGGCCTTTTACAACCGGCGCCAGGATATAAATGCGTTTCCCGGCAAAATCTTTTTTTATGAGCTGCAGGATTTTTTCCTCGGTGTATTTCACCATTTTTTCGCCGGTGTTGTACGAAAATGCCTCCCCGGCCCGGGCATAAAGCAACCGAAGAAAGTCGTAAATTTCGGTAACCGTGCCAACCGTAGAACGTGGATTGCGGGTCGTAATTTTCTGCTCGATGGATATGACCGGGCTGAGTCCGGTGATTTTATCCACATCGGGACGTTCGAGATTTCCTAAAAACGAACGGGCATAGGCCGAAAACGTTTCAATGTAACGCCGCTGGCCCTCCGCATAAATAGTATCGAAAGCCAGGGATGATTTGCCGCTGCCACTCAGTCCGGTAATAACGGTGAGTTTGTTGCGTGGAATAGCCACGTCGATGTTCTGCAGGTTATGCACCCTGGCACCGTGTACCATAACCTTATCTTCCAGCCCTGCCACCTCTTCAAGCACCAGTTCTTCTGTATATTTATCCTCCTGCATGTTCCTGATTTCTTATTTCCTTTTTAGAATTGGCAAGTACTCCCGAAACCTGATTTTCCCGGGCATTTCCTTCTTACATTTTCAAATCTGCCGCGAAGGTCAGTTGATTTCCGGAATTCTTACCGTGTATTTTTTCCCGCCGGCATTGGTAAGGTAGTTTTCGCGCAGCCAGGGATTAAAATCCTTTAACAGTTTATAGCTTATGCCATGTTCCCCGGCAAAATCAGCAAAATTCTCCACCTTCCCTGTAATTTCCACGTCACGGGTTTTAACAACCGGGTATTTCTCTTCGTCCAACACAACAAAATTATAGGCTTCGGGGTTTTCCATAACTACTTTGAATGCAATTATCCGGAATACATACCTGGCGGTTTCGGGATTTAAAAGTAAATCGTAATACGAAGTATTTTTTTGCCTGAGTATTTGTCTGTCAATACCCGTTTTCCCGGCATTGAAGGACGCTGCCACCATCGACCAGCTATTGTACCTGCGGTAGGCCTCCAGCAAATAATCGCATGCGGCATAGGTTGATTTTTCAACGTGGTACCGTTCGTCCACTTCGCCGTTTACCTCCAGGCCATAATCGCGGGCAGTGCCCTGCAGAAACTGCCACAACCCCACGGCACGTGCCGGAGAAACGGCCCGGGGATTAAATCCGCTTTCGGCCACAGCCAGGTATTTAAAATCGTCGGGAACACCTTTTTCCTCCAGAATCGGTTCGATGACGGAAAAATAGCGGGGCGCCAGTTTAATGTACCGAAGGGTTTGCGAATGGAAATAGGAATTGACCAGCAACTCGCGGTCGAGGGCTTCGCGCACATCAAACCTGCCAAGTGGCACGGGCTCACCGGCAAACGATACTGAGTCGGGAATCTCCACCGATTTGTAGGCTGCCGGCGCCTCAACCCGCACAACTTCCGGCTCCTTGTTCGATGCAGTGCCCATAATAAAAAATATAATAACTCCCGCTTTTGCCGCTATTATCAATGGCAACAAAATCCTCCACCTTTTTTTCCTGTCCATCTGTTTTGTATTTTTTGAAAAACGCAAAATTACACTTTTAGTTGTTGGTTACCAACGGGAAATAGTTTAAAATTCATTTTAGCCTGTTCTTCCCGTCTTTGTCTTTTTAATTTTTGTTAAATTCGAAACTTTTAAATTAAACCATGATCACTAAACAGGAAGCATACGCCAAAATCAGTGAACTGGTTGTCCGGTTCGAAGAGCAAATCGATTCCTACAAACAATCCGATTACAACGAAACGCTTACCCGCCGCGATTTTATCGACCCGT
>CAYRBS010000097.1:0-8481 GCA_964422335.1 uncultured Mariniphaga sp.
AATTCAACTACTTTTTTTACCTTTCCGGAATTTTATTTCCATCTGAAAATCGAATTAATTAAATGGTACAAATCGACTTTCAACTTCAACCGGAAGATTTGCAGAAAAAACTGGAATTGTTCTGGGAACTTTCGGCTGAAAAAATTAAACTTATCGACAAGTATTTCGATCCCTCCAACGGATCGCCTGTATTTACGGTAGAAGGACAATACACCACCCGGGGCTGGACCGAATGGACACAGGGTTTTCAATTTGGCTCGGCCATTTTGCAGTTCGATGCTTCCGGCGATTCCCGTTTTCTGGAAAGCGGCCGGCAGGCTACCGTCCGTAAAATGGCGCCCCATGTCAGCCATACCGGGGTTCACGATCATGGTTTTAACAACCTGAGTACGTATGGAAATCTTCTCCGCCTGATGAATGATGGCAAGATTCCGTTTAACGAATGGGAGAAGAATTTTTATGAACTGGCTTTGAAAATTTCAGGGGCTGTTCAGGCCAGCCGGTGGACTGAAATAAATGACGGCGGTTTTGTTTATTCCTTTAACGGGCCCCATTCCCTTTTTGTGGATACCATCCGGTCGTGCCGGATACTGGTGGAAGCTCACCGGCTGGGACATGTTTTGCAGGGAGAAGGGGATAAGAAAATTTCTCTTTTGGAGAGGGCAGTACAACATATTTCGGCCACTGCCCGCTATTCTGTTTTTTACGGAGAAGGGCGCGACCGGTACGATGTGTGGGGACGTACTGCTCACGAAAGTATTTTTAATGTGACCGATGGCAATTTCCGGTGCCCCAATTCGCAACAGGGCTACACCGGTTTTTCTACCTGGACCCGTGGCCTGTCGTGGGCCATGCTGGGGTTTGCGGAAGAGCTGGAAGCCTTTCAGCAGTTCGGCGAAGCGGACCTGAAACCCCTGGGTGGAAAAACGGAGATTGAAAAAATGATGTTGAAAGCTGCCCGCGCTACCTGTGATTTTTTTATTGAAAATACCCCGGTTGATGGTATCCCCTACTGGGATACGGGTGCCCCCAATTTGCACAAAATGGGAGATTACCTCAATAAACCTGCTGATCCGTATAACAAATGGGAACCAGTTGACAGTTCAGCAGCAGCTATTGGCGCCCAGGGACTGTTGCGGCTCGGTAAATATTTAACAGAAAAAAATGAAATCGAAACGGGCAAAAAATACTGGCAGGCCGGTTTAACCGTGATGAATTCGTTGCTCGATTACCCTTATCTGAGCACCAATTCACAACACCAGGGATTGATTTTGCACAGCATTTACCACCAACCCAATGGATGGGACCATGTGCCGGCCGGGCAAAATATTGCCTGCGGGGAATCATCTATGTGGGGCGATTACCACGCGCGGGAAGCTGCGTTATATTTGAAAAAAATAATAGATAATGAAAAATATTATACCTTCCTGGGGGTGTAAAAAATTGAACTTCCCGCTTTTCCCGGCGGGAAATTTTCATAAAGCGGGAGGATAAAACAAAAACAGCAATAAGGATAGTTTATAATGCCAACTAAATTAAATGATTTTTCGAAACTTTGTGTTCATACAATGACCACAAAACCATGGGATTTGCAACAGTGTGTGGAAAATTTCAGTGCCGCCGGTATTCACGGAATAACCCTTTGGCGCAACGTGCTTGAAGGACAAAATTTGAGCGATGTACGCACGTTACTCAGTGATTTTGGGATGAACGTGGTATCGGTTGTCCGGGGAGGTTTTTTCCCTTCGGTGGAAAAGGAGAAGCGGCAGTTAGCCATCGATGATAACCTCTGGGCCATCGACCAGGCGTTTTTGGTGAGGGCCCCGGTGCTCGTTTTGGTATGCGGCGCCGACGGGAGGCAATCCCTGGAAAAGTCGAGGGAACAAATTAAAGAAGGTATTTTGCGTATTTTACCCGATGCCAAAGCAAACGGGGTAAAACTGGCCATTGAACCGTTGCACCCGATGTACGCCGGAGACCGGTCTGCTGTCAATTCACTGGCACAAGCCAACCAGATTGCCGAAGATATTAATTCTGAATTTGTAGGGGTAGCGGTGGATGTTTATCATTTGTGGTGGGACGATACCCTGCGTCAGGAAATTAACCGGTGCGGACGAAACGGGAATCTGTTTTCTTTCCATGTGTGCGACTGGAACGTACCGACCACCGATTTTTTGACCGACCGCGGACTGATGGGCGATGGCTGCATCGATGTCCCGCAAATCAGGGGATGGGTGGAAGAAGCGGGTTTTTCGGGCTACAATGAAGTAGAAATTTTTTCCGATAAGTACTGGGCAATGGATCAAAACGCGTATCTTGAAAAAATTAAAAACGCTTACTTAAATTTCACTTGATATATGATTCACAAAGTAGGAATAATAATGAACGGCGTAACCGGCCGGATGGGAACGAATCAGCACCTGATGCGTTCCATTGTTGAAATTATTAAACAGGGTGGGGTAAAGGTAACCGACTCGGAATTTATTATGCCCGACCCGGTTTTGGTGGGCCGCAATGAAATCAAACTAAAAAAGCTGGCTGAGATGTCGGGAGTGGAAAAATGGACCACCGACCTGGATTCGGTGTTGAACGATTCGGCTTATTCCATCTATTTTGATGCGCAAACCACCGGTCGCCGGGCCGGTGCCGTAAAAAAAGCAGCAAAAGCCGGAAAACACATTTACTGCGAAAAACCCGTTTCAACCGATACAGCCACCGCGCTCGAACTTTACAATGTATGCGAAACCGCCGGCGTAAAACACGGTGTGGTGCAGGACAAACTCTGGCTGCCTGGTCTTTTAAAACTGAAACGGTTGATGGAAAACGGCTTTTTCGGGAAAATTCTTTCGGTAAGGGGTGAATTTGGCTACTGGGTTTTTGAAGGGCATACTGTGCCGGCACAACGGCCCAGCTGGAACTACCGCAAAGAAGACGACGGCGGCATTATTGTGGACATGCTTTGCCACTGGCGGTATGTGCTCGACAACCTGTTTGGCGGAGTAAAGGGCGTTTTTTGCCTCGGCGCTACGCATATTCCCGAGCGGGTGGACGAACAGGGCAATCCTTACAAATGTACTGCCGACGATTCGGCATACGCAACGTTCGAGCTGGAGGGCGGAATCATTGCCCATTTCAACTCGTCGTGGGTAACCCGTGTGCGGCGCGATGATCTTCTCACCCTGCACGTTGACGGCACCAAAGGTTCTGCCGTGGCCGGACTGCGCGAATGTTGGACTCAACATTACGGGAATACACCCAAACCGGTGTGGAATCCCGATATACAGCAACCCATTGATTTTTATGAAGGATGGAACAAAGTGCCGGAACAGGAAGATTTTGACAATGCATTTAAAGCACAGTGGGAACTTTTCCTGAAACACGTAGTGAAAAACGACCCATTCCCGTGGAATTTACTGGAAGGTGCCAAAGGTGTTCAACTGGCCGAGAAAGGGCTGGAAAGCTGGGCACAGAAAACGTGGGTGGAAATAAGCCCCCTTCTTATTCCCCCAAAGGGGGAAAGATAAGCCCCATCCAAACTTCCCCAAGGAGTATAAATTGTGCTATTAAATTTCTCGTAATAGAAAAGATAGAAACCTGACACTCCACTTTGTAAAAAAGAAGTAAAATTAAACAGATTCCAAATGGCTGATAATTCGAATAATATGAAAGAAAAAAAGTCCCCCTTTGGGGAAAATAGGGGGTTTAAGTCTCCCCTTCGGGGAGATTTAGAGGGGCTTCCAGTTGCGCTCATCACCGGAGGTTCCCGGGGCATTGGGCTGGGCATTGCAAAAGAACTGGCAAATGCCGGATTCAGCCTGGCCATTAACGGGGTGAGGGAGCAGAAATCGGTTCAGCCGGTGCTCGATGAACTCAGCGGATTAGGAATAGATGTAATTTACGCACAGGGCGATATATCAAAAAAGGAGGACCGTGAAAAAGTCTTTCAAACTGTTGTGGATAAATTCGGGAAATTGAATGTGCTGGTAAATAATGCCGGAGTTGCTCCACGCGAACGGAAAGACATTTTGGAAGCAACCGAAGAGATTTATAACGAAGTGTTGGAAATTAACCTGAGAGGCCCCTATTTTCTGACACAATTGTTTGCCAACCACATGGTGAAAAACAAAAAACAGGATCCCAATTTTCCCTGTTGTATTATCAATGTTTCATCGGTTTCGGCTACCATGGCATCGGTAAACAGGGGCGAATATTGTATTTCAAAAGCCGGGATTGCCATGGCAACCAAACTGTGGGCAGCCCGGTTGGGAGAATTTGATATTCCGGTTTACGAAATCCAGCCGGGGGTTATCAAAACCGATATGACTTCGGGGGTGACCGAAAAATACGACCGGATGTTTGAACAAGGCCTTAGCCTGCAAAAACGATGGGGATTGCCTGAAGACGTTGGCAAAGTGGCGGCTGCAATGGCTACCGGGATGCTCCCATACTCCACCGGTCAGGTTGTGAAGGTTGACGGCGGAATGACAGTGCAACAACTATGAATGTATATTTCTAATTTCAGGTTGTGCCGTTTCTTGCTATTCCGGCGATTTCCGCTACTTAGCAACAACCTCTGATTTCAGTTCTCTTAAAGTTTGAAAAACCGTTCCTGCTGATTGTTAAATTCCCCGGGCGGAACAGAAAAAAACTTTTTCAGGCGGGGCTGAAGTTTCAATTGGTTCAATTCACGCAGGTGTTCTACCTGGTTTTCCAGGATACGCAGGTCTTCCTTGCTAAAGCCGTAACCTTCAGAAAGAAAATCTTCGGCAAAAACATGCAAATCGTGGTCATCGCCAAGTTGGTTGGTAATTTTGTTCAACTGGTCGGTTTTCAGCTTGTAATACCGGGGGTGCAAATACCGGATAAAATCCAGTTGGTACCATAAACGTTTTAGTTTTTTGCGGAGCCTGTGCCACTCCTCGGGGTGCGGGTTGGCAGGTAACTGCCGGTAAATGGTATAACTTTTAAGATAAGATTGGGTTACCTCGCGATACAGGTGAATTTTCACAGGAAGCTCGCTGCCCGTTTCCGTAAGGAGTATTTCAAAACCGTCGAAGAAAGTGCGAATGGTGTTGTTGAGGTTGTTTTCCCAAAAGCCCCGTTCCAACAGCACTTTGTTTTTTTGAACCAGCAATTCGCGGGCATTTCTGATTTTTTTCTCGGGAAGCAGCTTGTTGCCGGCAATCTCTTTGTCGAAAAGGTCCAGATTCACGGCTGATTCACGCAGCGGGGCCAACAGTTTTCCAAAGTTGCGGATGTCTTCATTGAGCTGGGGAGCGCTGCTATCGGGAATTTCATTGTAAAACCGCAGCAATGCCCGCAACCGTTTAAACGACCGGCGCAATTCGTGCACTGCCTGGTTGGCCGAAATATTTTCAGCAGCACAAAAGTAAACGGCCTTTTCAGCTTGTCGGGTTATTGCCTGAACCAATCTGTTCCCTGTATTTTGAACCATATCAATAAATTCAAGGGAATAACAAAAGTAGGGATTATTCTGCAAAAAGCGAAAAAGCTTAATTGTACGTTGTTGGAAAAACTCACCACCTGGACAGGAGTTACCAGGTGATTAATTCAGCAGAGCGATTATCAGGCCACCGGTAACCCGGAATGACATTTAACCCTATTTCAGAAGAATAACCTTTTATGGCTCAATAAAATTTTGACGCTTCGTCTGTTTTTAATTCATTGCATCATTAAACCATGGCATAATTTCCGTTATGGTGTTTTTAAGTTCTGATCCGGACTATTGCCCGCACTGAATTCTGGTAATATCCCAGTCCTGCATTGTCAAAACTGAGTCTGGCACGCAGTCTGGTGCCGGGAATTGTGGCAGGTAATCTGAACAATTCAAATCTTTTACCTCTCACTTTCCTGTTAATTAAACCGCCAAACATCCGCAATATTCCATTAATTAATGTTTTTAGCAGCTTCTCCGCAGGTTTCAGAACCTTGGGCCAGCTAAAGGGAACACTGATTTTATTCAGACTTTTAAGGGTAACTACGCCTCTGTTCCTCGAAACCGAAAGACTGTGGATGATGCCCACATTTATTTTTGGCCTGGGAATACCAATCCATGTCCAGCCTTTAAAGGGTACCTTAATACCGGCTCTCAGGCTGCTAAAGTAAATGGTCGTTTTGGCATGTCCCTTTCCATTTCTGATGTCCAAAACAGGAGTGGTTGCCCGGATGGTACCTTTTATGCCGGCGCCAAGCTTGAATTTGCTTTTTCGTTCGTCAAATGTATGCGATTGCGGGGGTATTTCTTTAATCAGCATGTTGACAGCTCCTTTCGAAAGCATTGCTATCATCAGTGCGTTGCTGGCCGAACCGCTGTTAAGGGCTTTAATATTGGCACTGGTCGGTTTATCGGCATTTCCCGTGCGGCTTTTGCCTGAAATCCGGGCTCCCATTTCAACTGCCGGCCCGTTGATTACCGTACCGGAAACCGGTCTGACCGAAAGCCTGGTGCCAAATACTCTTGTAAGTTGTGGGACGGGAACCAGCGAAATGGCTTTTCTTATTTTTGGTATAACCAGTTGGTTAACTATTTCGATTACTGCCTTTTCGGTGCTTGCTGGTGAACTGGTGCTGGCTCTCAGCCGTGTAATTGAAAGTTTGCCCCTGTTAAGTGCAACTTTCCCTGTTGTTGTTACCAACACAGTTTTATTGAAATTAAAACTTCCGCGTTTCGCGGTAACAGCAACTTTTGTGTCAATTTTAAGGTTGTAGTTTCTTCCTGTTGACAGGCTTGCTTCCGGAGCCCTGGTGACGTCAAAAGTATAGGAAAATCCACTTTTTGTGCCTGATCCCTTAAATCTATGCCGCTGTAAATCATAAAACTTGTTTAAAACCATGTTTAGCAGGTTGTTCCCGCCATAAGCCATCATACATTCCATAACTATTATTTTTTGGTTTGAATTGCTGTATTGTTTTGATTTAATCTAAATCAAGACAATTTAAGACAAAATAGTCTTAAATGCAAATCGCAAGGAAGTTTTTTATATGGAATTTAAAATCAATGGTTTTGCACATGTTTAGCGCTCTGCTTCTCAAATAGAAAACCAACATTGTTGAGTTTCTTAAAAACGCTGGCAGATTTGCTGCGGAACCTGTGTCTTATTTAATAAAGTCAAACCCGGTGAACGGTTCCAGTACTTTCGGGATTTTTATTCCCTCTGTGGTTTGGTTGTTTTCAAGCAGGGCCGCTACGATGCGGGGTAGGGCCAGCGCACTGCCATTCAGGGTATGAGCAATTTGCGGCTTTTTAACACCTTCCTCGCGGAAGCGGAGTTTGAGCCGGTTGGCCTGGAAAGCCCCGAAGTTGGACACTGAGCTCACTTCCAGCCATTTTTTCTGGGCAGCCGACCATACTTCAAAATCGTAAGTCAGGGCCGAGGTAAAACTCAAATCGCCGCCACACAACCGCAGGATGCGGTACGGAAGTTCCAGTTTTTCAATTATGCCGGCCACATGTTTTACCATTTCGTCCAGTATTTCGTACGATTTCTCTGGATGGGCAATCTGCACAATTTCCACCTTGTCGAACTGGTGCAGGCGGTTCAGGCCGCGTACATCTTTTCCGTAGGAGCCGGCTTCGCGGCGGAAACACGCGCTGTAGGCTGTATTTTTTAAAGGGAGTTCTTTGGCATCGAGAATCACATCGCGGTAAATATTGGTTACCGGCACTTCGGCAGTTGGGATCAGGTAGAGGTTATCTTCCGTTACGTGGTACATTTGCCCTTCCTTGTCGGGCAGCTGGCCGGTGCCAAACCCGGAGTCTTCGTTCACCACGAGCGGCGGCTGAATCTCCTCGTAACCGGCTTTGCGGTTTTCATTCAGAAAGAAATTGATGAGCGCCCGCTGGAGTTGGGCTCCTTTCCCCCTGTAAACCGGAAACCCGGCGCCGGTAATTTTAACACCCAGCTCAAAATCTATGAGGTTGTATTTTTGTGCCAGTTCCCAGTGGGGCAGGGCATTTTCCACCAATGGGGGAAATTCGCCTGCCGTTTTTATTACCTCGTTGTCCTCCTCGCTTTTCCCGGAAGGAACCAGTTCATGTGGTAAGTTTGGAAGCAGAAGTTGCAGTTCGCCCACCTTACTTTCTATCTCTGCAAACTGACTGTTCAATTGTTTAATGCTTTCTTTCAATTCCGAGGTACGGGCTTTGGCAGCACCGGCTTCTTCTTTTTTCCCTTCACGGAAAAGATTGCCTATTTCCTTCGAAAGCTGGTTCATTTCGGCTTTTGCCTGGTCCGCCTTTTTCTGGGCTTCGTTTTTGCGCCGGTATAAATCAACAATACTGCCTACAATTTCTGCGGCATCGAAGTTTTTCTTTTTCAGTTTTTCAATCACCACCTCCGGGTGATCCTGGATAAATTTCAGGTTGAGCATGCTAAATTTTTTAAGAAGGTGCAAAGTTAATAAATGATGTTCTTAGGTAACGACGGAAGGTTTGTTTTTTTTAGAAGGAATTTTTTTGAG
>CAYRBS010000098.1:0-8467 GCA_964422335.1 uncultured Mariniphaga sp.
GATATAGATACCGGTGACGATTTTAATCAGTTGGCTTTGAATATGACAGAAACCTTAAAAAAAGCGAGTGGAATTGGGTTGGCCGGGCCCCAGGTGGGGGTGTTGAAAAATATATTCGTTATTGATACCACTCCCTTGGAAAGCGAAGGTTTTGAACCAATTGAAAAGGTGTACATTAACCCGCAGATTATGGATTACGACGACAAAAACACCTGGTACAACGAAGGATGCCTGAGCATCCCCGGAATATTTGAAGATGTAAACCGGCCTGAAAAAGCGGTAGTGCGTTACCGCGATCTGCATTTCGACTGGCACGAAGAGACACTGGACGGGATGGTCGCCCGCATCTTTCAGCATGAATACGATCATTTGCAGGGGGTGCTTTTTACCGACCGGCTTAGCGCTATTCGAAAGAAACTGCTAAAAGGAAAATTAAAACAACTGAGTAAGAAAAAGTACGTGGTTATTAAAACAAGTTAGTTATGCCAAGATTAAACGGAACCGGGCCCGAGGGGAAAGGCGCCAAAACCGGCCGAGGCCTGGGTAAATGTGAGAAAAAACCTTTCCGGGAACTGCTGGAGAAACTGGGAAGAGGACTGGGACTGCGTCGCAAGTCGGGGGGTGGCACTGGCCAGGGAAAACGGTTAAAATACAATCAATAGCGGCTGCCCCCCTTTGAAGATATGCCTGCCAGAACTTTGCATATTGGGCCATTCCAGGTTTTTACATCCGCTTCTTAACTGGTGGGTTCAATGGAATATGCCCGGTGTTTCGTTGTTTTATCTATATGCTTTTTTCAATGCTGCTCCGCGAAAATAGTGTTCCAGAATTTCCTGGTAGGAATATCCCTTTTCGCCCATTACGGCGGCTCCAATCTGGCACAAACCCACACCATGGCCCCAGCCGGCTCCGGTGAGCACAAATTTTTGCGGAATTCCGTCTTTCTCATCCACCGGGTCGGCTACAAAGGCTGAGCTGTAAAGTTGCGATTCAGAAAGCCATTTCCGGATTTCCAATTCCTTTCCTACCGTGATTGTTTTTTTTGTGCCATGTATTTTCAGTTTGATCAGGCGTCCTGAATGCCCCCTTTTAATAGGTTCCAGCCTGATTATTTGGCCAAAATCAATCCCCGACCGTTTTTTTATCAATTCGGCCAATTCCTGCTGATTGTATTCTACGTTCCAGCGATAAAAATTGGAGGTGGCCTGGTTTAAGCCTGGAAGCACCTGCGCTAAAATTTTCGGATCGGTGGTGTTGCAAAAAGCATGGGGTTTGTTGCATATCCATAATTCTGCCTCGTCTTCCTGCCGCAGATCCACACAGGTGGTGTCGCCAAATTCAGAATCGACCACTTTAGTGAGGTAACGGTGGCGTACCGGTTCCCACACGTTTTCAAAATTTTCGGTGAGGCCGCCGCAACATTTGGAGTAACGGGCATCGCAAATTTGTTCTTCGTACATAAGTACTTCCCCCAGCGTTTCTTCTGTCGCCTGCTTAATCGTTTCCGGGTTGGTTTTTGTAATTCCCTGGTAGCGCTGGCAGTGGTCGCCGGCACACACATCAAAATTCTGATGGTTTCCGGGGGTGTTCCACCGGATGATTTCATCGTCCGTTTCCTGCTGGGCCGGGTGAATACCACCGCCTGTTTTTAGCGATTTGGATTTCCGGATTTGAGCCAGCAACCAGCTCCGCAAGATAACAGCATGAGCTTTTAAAAGTTCCGGAGAGCTGCCAGCGCTCAATTCCGAGGAAATAACACTTTCCACGTACTCTTCCAGGCCAATGACGTTTATGGCCCGCACCTTGCCATTTTCCGGAATAAGTTTCAATGCACCGCGGAAGCGCTGGTTTTCCTGCTGTTCCTGTTGGAAATGAACACCAGTTGCAACATCCTTTAATTCAAACCAGGAGGCGTTGGCGGAAGGTGAAAAATGCATGGACCGGGTTTGAATTGTTTCACCTTTTTCATTTTGAACCGCTATTTTTTGGTTTTTTACTTTGGCGATATAATCGCCCTTCGGCAACCCGGTGGTGGTTTCGGAGGTGAAGGAGGCGGGTATTGAAAACCGGAGCTGTTCGCCTGCCATTATTCCTACCGCTATTTTAGGCCGGGTGTTCTTCATTGTATCGTTAATGTTTATAACCGGAATTGTCGGTTATCAGGTTTTTCTCTTTTTCTTTTTTGCTGCGGGGAATAGCACGTTGTTCAGGATGAGCCTGTATCCGGGTGAATTGGGATAGAGGCTTAAATCGGTGGGCGGGTCGCCAACCAGGTGGCGGTAGTCTTCGGGATCGTGGCCTCCGTAAAAAGTCCAGAAGCCTTTTCCTTTCTCCCCGTGGATGTACCTTGCTTCGCGGGCGGGTTTATTTTCGCCCATAACTAAAACGTTCGATTTCAGCAAGTCTTTTCTGAATGCCGTTGTTTGCCCCATAAAACCTTTTATCATGTTTTGGTGGTTTTGGCTGAGCATTGTTGGGATGGGATCCCATTTGGCGGAAAATTCAAACAAGGTGAAATAGTCGTTTTCGCGGGCTACATTTCTGGTGGTGGTTACATCGATATTGGAAAACTCGTAAACATTGGGATCCATTTCCAGTTGAAAGTCTTCGAAAGCAAAAGTTCTTGAGTAATCCAGTTTTTCGTTGGCATCTTTATCAACCGGGTCGCCATCGAACATGGGGTGGCAAATATCAATGCCGAAGGACGACAATGCAATATCGTATGTGTCGGTAGCAGCGCACATGGCAAACAGGAACCCGCCATTTGTTACATACTTTTCAATTTCGCGTGCTACAAAACCTTTCATTTCTGAAACTTTTGCAAATCCCAGCTGTTCGGCCATTTCCGTATTAATTTGCACGTCCTGCTGGTACCAGGGCATGTGCTGGTGCGTCCTCCAGAACTTTCCGAATTGGCCGGTAAAATCTTCGTGGTGCAGGTGGAGCCAGTCGTATTCGGTTAAATCTCCGCTCATTATCTCTTCATCGTAAATAATGTCGTAATTGATTTCGGCGTAGGTAAGAACCAGGGTTACGGCATCGTCCCAGGGTTGTTTGTTGGGCGGGGTATAAATCGCAATTTTGGGCGCTTTGTTCATGCTTACGGCGTCCATATTAACATCGGGTTCGGCTATTTCATTCAGTATAGCCGATGCTTCCGCATCAGAAATGGTTTCAGCGCTTACTCCCCTGACAACACATTCGTTTTCAATTTCAGATGAATGTTGCATTAAAAAACTGCCGCCACGGTAATTCAGGAGCCATTTTACTTCCACGTCCCGTTCAAGTGCCCAGAAAGCAATGCCATACGATTTCAGGTGGTTTTGCTGAGCATCGTCCATTGGAATCAACAGTTGAACAGCATTGGCCTGAAAAATAACAAGTACCAACCCCAAAAAAAGAATCATCCTGTTTTTCACCTTCTTCTCCATACTTTTAACCATAAATACAATCGATCACTAAAGTAAGTTCAAAAAATTAAAACGGTACATCGTTCTGTCCGCTGTCAGCCCGGTCGAAATCGCTGTTTTTTGAAATTCCGGCACCCACTGCTTCTCCGTGTTCGTCTTCGTTCATTTTTGAACTAAAAGTTTTCGAGAGCGCACTGAATTCATTTGATATATGTGTTTCCATATCGCTGAACTTGGCCAGTTCCTTTTTAAATGCCAGGTGAACATCGCCGGTGGCGCCGTTCCTGTGTTTGGCAATAATAATTTCGGCTACGCCCATTAATGAATTTCCTGAATCGTCTTCCGTAATTCCGTAATACTCGGGCCGGTGAATAAAAGTAACAATATCGGCATCTTGTTCGATGGCCCCCGATTCGCGCAGGTCGGAAAGTTGCGGGCGTTTTCCTTCGCGCGATTCCACCGAGCGGTTCAGCTGCGAAAGTGCCAGGATGGGGATGTCCAGTTCTTTAGCGATGGCTTTCAGCGAGCGTGAAATAGTACTTACTTCCTGTTCGCGGCTGCCACGGCTGTCGGTTCCGGCGGTCATCAGCTGCAGGTAATCCACAATAACCACCTGGATGTCGTGCTGCATTTTCAGGCGGCGGCACTTGGCCCTGAATTCGAAAATTGAGAGGGCGGGCGTATCGTCAATAAATATGGGTGCTTTTTCCAGGGTTGAAATTTTCCGGTTCAGGTGCTCCCATTCATAATTTTCGAGCCTTCCGGTTTTTAATTTGTCGTTTCCCAGTTCTGTTTCGGCGGCAATTAAACGGTTTACAAGCTGAATGGACGACATTTCCAGTGAAAATACGGCTGTTGCGCGGTTGTGGTCAACGGCCATGTTGCGGGCCATACTGAGCACAAATGCAGTTTTCCCCATCGATGGGCGGGCGGCAACAATCACGAGGTCGGTTTTTTGCCAGCCCGAGGTTATCCGGTCGATAGCCGTAAAGCCTGATGGCACCCCGCTGAGCCCGTCTTTTTGGTGCCTTGCTTTTTCAATCTGAATAATGGCTTCGTTGAGTACCGGCTTGATGGGGACGGTTTCTTTTTTAATATTTCTTTCCGCCACCTGGAAGAGGGACGATTCGGAAAAGTCGATCAGGTCGTCCACGTCGAGGGTGTCATCGTAAGATTTTACCTGTATTTCAGAAGACACACGGATGAGTTCGCGCTGGATGAACTTCTGGGCAATAATACGGGCATGGAATTCAAGGTGAGCTGCCGAGGCCACCCTCCGGGTAAGCTGGGTGATAAAACCGGGGCCACCTACTTCGTCCAGTTGCTCGCGGTTTTTCAGCTCCTGGGTAACCATCAGCAAGTCAACGGGTTTTTCGTTGGATGACAGCTCCTTGATGGCTTCGAATATTTTTTGGTGTTCGTCTTTGTAAAAACTGGATGTATCAATTATATCGGCAACAGTAACGTATGCATCGCGTTCAAGCATGAGCGCCCCAATTACAGCTTCTTCCACTTCTATTGCCTGGGGGGGTAATTTCCCGTATTGGGCGTTTATTTGCTCAACGGTTGTTCCTGGTTTCCGGCCGGAAGCATTGGATGCACTTCTTTTTTTCTCTGTTGCCATTATATTTTCTCTGTTTTTGAAAGGTGAAACTAAAATTCCGAATGGCTAATTTACGAAATAAGGATTTGGCCGGGCAAATTTTATACTGGTTAGTTGTTAACTAAATTTATCCACAAATGTTTATTGAGTTTTTTGCCCCAGTTTGTCTTCAATCATCTGTGTTATTATTTGCCTCAAAGTAAGGTCCATGGCATTGATTTGTTGCGGAACAAAACTGGTGGCCGTCATGCCCGGTGTAGTGTTTACTTCAAGAAAATAGAAATCATTATTTTTTAATATATAATCAATTCGCACAATTCCGGCACACTCACAACGATCGTAGATTTCCGAACTCAGTTCCTGGCATTTTTCAGACAGGTTTTCCGGCAACCGGGCCGGGGTAATCTCTTCTGTAACGCCCGGGGTGTATTTGGCTTCGTAATCGAAAAATTCATTTTTAGGAATGACCTCCGTTACCGGGAATATTATTTTTTTGCCGTTCAGTTTAACCAGTCCGCAGGTGAATTCCGTTCCCCCGATAAATTCTTCCACAAGGACATCATCGCTTTCCTGCCATGCTTTCTGAATGGCGGGCAGCAGTTCTTCGGCGGTTTTTACTTTGGTTATTCCAAAACTGGAGCCCCCGGCGTTGGGTTTGACAAAAACCGGCAGTCCGAGGTTGCCGGTAATAACACCGGTATCTACTTTTTCCCCTTTTCTGACAAGGAAGGAACGGGCCATTTTTATATTAAAACTCCGCAGGTAATTGTTGCAAAACCACTTGTTAAAGGTAAGCGACGATGCATGGACGTTGCTGGTGGAGTAGGGGATTTTCAGTAGATCGAAATATCCCTGCAAAATGCCATCTTCACCGGGGGTACCGTGAATGGTAATGTAGGCGAAATCAAATTTTACCTGCCTCCCGTTTTCGGTGAAGCTGAAATCGGATTTGTCGATGTCAGCCAGTTTTTTTTCGTTTTGTAAGACTTCCCATTCGGTTCCTCTCATTTGAACGAGCCAGGGAGTGAATTTGGTTGTGTCGATAGCAGCCATTACATTGGCCCCGCTTTTTACAGATACCACAAACTCCGAGGAGTCGCCGCCGGTAATAACAGCTATGTTCGGTTTTTCAATCATTTCTGTTTGCTATATAATTTTCCCATTTATTAATTACAGTGGCCAGATCGTCGGGTAATTCCGAGTCGAACAGCATTTTTTTTCCGGTTACCGGATGGGTAAAACCCAGTGTTTTTGCATGTAGTGCCTGGCGGGGAAGCAATTTAAAACAATTTTGTACAAACTGTTTGTATTTGGTAAAAGTTGTACCGCGTAAAATCTGGTCGCCGCCGTAGGTGGAATCGTTAAAAAGGGGGTGGTTAATGTATTTCATGTGCACCCTGATTTGATGGGTGCGGCCAGTCTCCAGTTTACATTCCACCAGGCTTACATAGCCAATTCGTTTCAATGTGGTGTAGTGGGTGACCGCATGTTTTCCATATTCTTCTTCCGGAAACACCGTAAAAACCTGGCGGTTCTTCAGGCTGCGGCCAATGTTGCCGGTAATGGTCCCGGCATCTTCTTTTGTGCTTCCCCACACGAGTGCCTGGTAGCGCCTCTCGCTTGTTTTTTCGTAAAACTGCAGGGCCAGTTTGTTTTTAGCGTTTTCAGTTTTGGCAATTACCATCAGTCCCGAGGTGTCTTTGTCGATACGATGCACCAGCCCGGGGCGCGGATCTTCGGTTTTAAACAGCGGAAGGTCTTTGTAATACCAGGCCAGTGCATTTACCAGGGTACCCGAATAGTTTCCGTGACCCGGGTGAACTACCAGCCCGGGAGGTTTATTGATTACGATTAACTGATCGTCTTCAAAAACAATGTTTAAAGGAATGTCTTCCGGAATAATTTTTAATTCACGGCGCGGGTAATCCATCACAATCCGGATTTCATCGTTGGGCTTTACTTTGTAATTGGCTTTTACCGGATGCTGGTTTACGAGGATATTTCCGGCACCTGCTGCCGCCTGCAGCCTGCTGCGTGAGGCATTGTCGAGGCGGTTGGCCAGGAACCTGTCGATACGGATGGGGGACTGCCCCGGATCGACCGTTAAACGGTAATGCTCAAAAAGGCCGTTTCCTTCAAAATCTTCGTTTTCAACCCACTTATCTTCCATGTTGTGTTTTAACGTTCCTCATCAAAGGCATCTTCCAGTTTTGTTTCTTCAACGGTTACCCAAAGATCGACCAGGGAGCCAACAGGTATGGATGCTGAACCGCCGGGATTGGGGCGTTGCCTCCACACCCTGGCATCGAGTGAGTCCTGCCGATCGGTGACAGATTCATCGTAAATTAACACCCCTGCATTCAGCCGGGCATCGTTCAGGGCAGCCCTGGCTTCGTCCACTTTGAACCCCGTCAGGTTGGGCAGGGATGTTTCCATGTTGCCCTGTTCGCGGCCCACTACCAGGTCAATGCTTGTTCCCCTGGGGAGTTTTTCTTCCGGGTCAATTTCAACAGAATCAACCATTACATTTAATACCAGGTTGACATATTCCGAAGGTTCGTATGAAACTTGTCCGATCCGGAGGCCGCTGTTTTCGATCATCACCTGTGCCTGCCGGAATGAGATGTCAGTTAACTGGGGTATGGTAACCAGCTCGGGTTGTGTAGCGTTAATGGTTAAAAAAACGGTACGGTTTTCTTTTACACCGTGCCCGGGTTCGGGAACCTGGTCCACAATAACGCCCGGATCGGCATCGTCAACGTAGAGTGAATCGATAATTCTTACCCGGAGGTTATTTTGACGGGCTGTTTTTACTACCTCTTCAGGGGTAAATCCCGAAAAATCGGGTACGGGTTCCGATTGCCCGTGGCGGGTGTACGATTTTAAACCCTGCATAACAAGAAAAAGAATTCCAATCAACAGTATAACTGCCAGTATTAAGTGTATTATAAATGTTCGGCTTTGAAGAAATTTTTTAAAACTCATAATGATTTAATTACCGTTCAACTAAAAAAGCTGGAACAAAAATAAGTTAAAAAAACAGGTTTAAATACTTTCGTTGAAAGGTAAAAATCCTGTTCGCCCGTTTTGGTACCGAATCAACTTAATTCCCTGTGTATATAAACACGAAAAGGTAAAGAATATTTCATTCTTTACCTTCCCGCATACAAACAATTAATGTGGGTATAAATTATCTTTTATGCCTTGGTTCGTCGGAAACTGTAAGTCTTTTCCGCCTTTTTGCACGACGGGCTTTTAAAACCTTCCTGCCGCTGGCAGATGACATTCTCTCCCTGAAACCGTGCTTGTTCTTTCTCTTCCTGTTCGATGGCTGAAATGTTCTTTTCATCGTTAACTGTTTTTTTACTAATTACCTGTCAAAAAAAATCGGACTGCAAAAATAGCTGTTTTTTTATTTCTTCCAAGCAGTGCGGGCAATTTCTTTTTTAAAAAC
>CAYRBS010000099.1:0-6961 GCA_964422335.1 uncultured Mariniphaga sp.
TCAATCCGAAATTGATGCGAATATCACTTTCCCGGGCACATCGGTTGGTGATTCGATATTGACCGATGTTAATGACGATGGAATATTGAATGAGAATGATAAGACCTATGGGAATTACATCCTGATTCAGGATAATTCTGAAAATCCTTCTATATTTCCGCGGGAAATTAAAATGCTGCTTTGCTGCAGCACCTTGCGCCAACGGGGGCTACAGAACCTGCACCCCTCCGGCCAGGAATTTTTATGCCGTATGCTTTAACTTAAAAAGAGGGAAAAAAATTGGGACAATAAACATTCGAAAATATTCATTATTTGCCATATTTGTAATTGACGATTTTTAATTATAAAATTGCACCGGAATTATTTACCGACAGGATTTTTGTCCTGCCGGTTTTTTATTGGGAAATGAAAGGAAAGAACTTCATAGGCAGAACACTCAACACTGTGGAAAAGGTGGGAAATGCTCTTCCGCACCCGGCAACACTTTTTGCGTTGCTTGCCTTACTGGTGGTCCTTCTTTCGGGAATTACCAGTCTGTTTAACCTGTCAGTTGAACACCCGGGAACCGGAGAAATCATTGAACCTGTAAATTTGTTAACCATTGAAGGGCTGCACCGGATTATTACAGAAATGGTTACCAATTTTACCGGATTTGCCCCCCTTGGAGTGGTGTTGGTGGCCATGCTTGGAATCGGGATCGCGGAAAGTACTGGGTTTATAGGAACGGCACTCCGGCTTATGGTGTTGAAATCTCCCAGAAAAATTCTGACGTTTGTGATCGTTTTCGCGGGCGTACTTTCCAATACGGCAAGCGAGGTTGGATATGTCCTGCTCATCCCCCTGGCAGCGATTATTTTTATGTCGGTAGGCAGGCATCCGGTCACCGGGATGGCAGCAGCATTTGCCGGTGTGAGTGGTGGTTACAGTGCCAACCTGCTGCTGGGAACCATCGACCCTTTATTGGCAGGTCTGTCACAGGAAGCTGCACAGATTATCGACCCGGAATACCTTGTCAATCCTGCTGCCAACTATTATTTCATGTTTGCTTCTACTTTATTCATTGCATTGGCCGGGACCTGGGTGACCGAAAAACTTGTTTCACCGCGATTTGGTAAATACAAGGAATCGACGGAAGCAGAAGAGATACAAGCCCTATCTCCCCAAGAAAAAAGAGGATTGAAGTTTTCCCTTTACGCTTTCATAGGGATCATCATTGTATTGCTCGCCGGTACTGTTCCGGAATCGGGATTTTTACGCGATCCGGAAACAGGAAGTCTGTTGCATTCTCCCTTCATGGATGGGATTGTAACCATTATTTTCATTGTGGCTGCACTGCTCGGGATTGTTTATGGAATTGGCGCAGGATCAATAAAGAACGATACCGACATCATGAAAGGGATGGCTAAATCCATGGAAACCCTGGGGATGTATATTGTTCTGGTATTTTTTGCAGCGCAGTTTGTGGCCTATTTTAAGTGGACCAACCTGGGGTTGATTTTTGCGATTGAGGGCGCTGAACTGCTCAAATCCTCCGGATTGAGCTATATTCCCATGATGCTTGCATTCATTTTACTGACAGGTTTTATTAACATGTTTATGGGAAGTGCTTCTGCAAAATGGACGGTTATGGCGCCGGTTTTTATTCCGATGTTTATGTTGTTGGGAATTTCACCTGAATTAACCCAGGTTGTTTACCGCATTGGCGATAGCATTACCAACATCATTTCACCCATGATGTCTTACTTCGCCCTGATTGTGGCATTTATTCAAAAATACGATCCCAAAGCCGGAATAGGGACGGTTATTGCGACCATGTTGCCCTACACCATCGTTTTTCTGATCATCTGGTCCATTATCCTGATCGGCTGGATGCTTCTGGGAATACCTGTTGGTCCTGATGCTCCGTTATTCCTCGAATAATCCGGTTGTTTAATCGGCATAGTACAAGCTTTTCTTCCGGGAGCCTTACTGTTACATAGGAGTTTCTCTCTTGTAATTATTGACGAGACGTTCGATAAATGCGCGGCTTTTCATGCGCTTCAGGTAGTTTTCCCTTTTTATTGCTAAAGTTTTGGAGCTAAACTGTTCCCGGTAAATTACTTGCCATGGCCTCCCTGGTTTAGTTGATTTTGTGGCTCCTGCATTGTGTCTTATTAATCTTTTTTTTACATCACTACAACTACCAATATAGTACCGGTCTAATTTTTTACTGTATAATATGTAAACATAGTGCATGGGGTGAAATTTTCAGAAAGATAAAAAAAAAGGGGACTAAAAAAATATCCCCCCTTTTTTGGTAGCGAGAGGCGGACCCGAACCGCCGACCTCATGATTATGAATCATGCGCTCTAACCAGCTGAGCTACCTCGCCATTATTTCAATTTTTTTAAATAGTTTGCAAAGGTTTTTCCGGTTTTAACCGGAAAAATTAACTACTCTGCACGTGTTTTTTAAAATTGAGGTGCAAATATAGTATTTATTTCTTTTTAGCCTGATTTTTTCAGTAAAAATTGGCACTGGAGAACATGCCCCCGATTTGCATATTGTTTCTTAAAAACAGAATAACTATATTGCCAAAAAACAAAAAATGACACAACAAAAGGTTCAGATTCAACTTGAGTATGTAATCAATTGCTCCCCAAAGGTTTTGTATAACCGGTTGAGTACAGCATCGGGGCTTGCTGAGTGGTTTGCCGATGATGTGCGGGTTCAGGGCAGGCGGTTTACCTTTTTTTGGGAGGGGTCAGATCAAACAGCCGAAATGATACTGCACAAAGAAAACAAGATGGTCCGTTTTAGATGGGAGGATGAAGAAGATACCTATTTTGAATTCCGGATTACACAAGATGAACTTACCGGAGATGTGTCGTTAAATGTTTTTGATTTTGCCGAAGACGATGAACGCGATGAAACAATTGGACTTTGGAACACACAGATAGCCGATTTAAAACACATTTTAGGTTCCTGAATAAGAAAACCTCCTGTAAAATCGTTGTCATTCCCTATTCTTTCGTTAAATAATAAGGGTATCTTAACTAATTTTTGCATTACAAATTCTCAAAATAACTTAGTTTTGTACACTTTACATTTTTGAAATTTATAAATGAAACGGCTGCATTGGTATATCATAAAATCTTTTCTGGGGCCATTTTTTATGACCTTCTTCATTGTGGTTTTTGTGCTGCTCATGCAGTTTTTATGGAAGTATGTTGATGACATGGTGGGGAAGGGGCTTGACTTTACACTGCTTGCTGAAATGCTGTTTTATGCATCGTTTGGTGTTTTGCCCTATGCGTTTCCGCTGGCCATGTTGCTGGCCTCCATTATGACATTCGGCTCGCTGGGCGAAAATTACGAACTGCTGGCTATGAAATCGTCGGGTATTTCGCTGTTTCGAATCATGAAACCGCTCATGGCTATTGCCGTACTTGTTATGCTTACCGCATTTTATTTTTCCAACTATATCCTTCCAAATACAAACCTCCGGTTTACCACCTTGTTGTGGAGCGTTAAAGAACAACGGCCCGAGTTGATCCTTCAGGAGGGTGTTTTCACCAACGAGGTGGACGGTTACAGCATCAGGGTGGGAAGCAAGGATAATAAAACCAAGATGTTGTACGATCTGCTCCTGTACGACCATACCGGCAACAAAACAAACGAAAGTGTTACGGTAGCCGATTCGGGGCTCCTGCGGATAACGGAAGATAAAAAATTTATGGTGCTAAACCTTTTCGATGGCGTGAATTACGCAGAAGGTAGTACGCGCGGTAAGAAAAGTCGTGAAACGTATCCGTACCGGCGCGATAATTTTGACGAGCAAACTATCAGGGTGAAAGTGCGCGGGTTCGAATTTAACCGGCGCGACGAAGATATTTTCAGAAATACCTACCGGATGCTGAACATCAACCAACTGCAGTTTATGGAAGACTCGCTGGGGACCGACTATAAACAAAGGCTGAGGGACTTTATTTTACAAATCAGGCTCAACTCCCCGGTAACCCAAAAAGTGCGCAATCTTACAGCCAGTCACGATTCGTTAAAACAGGTGATCAACATTCAGGCAGATTCCATTTTTAATTTCGATGAATATTTTGACCGGCAGGATAAATGGGTGAAAGCAGAAATTGCCCAGTCTGCCCTGAGCGAAGCACGAACGAATGTGCAAACCCTGAATATGTACGACGACCAGCTGTATAACCGGAAGAAAACGCTGAATAAATACACCATGGAAAGGCACAAAAAATATACGCTGTCCATTGCCGTGCTTATTTTCTTTTTTATTGGCGCCCCGCTTGGCGCAATTATCCGGAAAGGAGGGCTGGGCATGCCGGTAGTGGTGTCAATTCTGCTTTTTATTGCTTATTATATTGTTTCCATGACGGGTGAAAAATCGGCCCGCGAAGATATTTGGGAAATGTTTACAGGAATGTGGTTTTCTACTTTCATTTTTTTCCCCATCGGGGTTTGGTTGTCATACAAAGCTGCAACCGATGCTTCCCTGATGAGTGCAGAGACATACAGTAAACTATTTGATAAACTTGGGGTGCGAAAGATTTTTGGTTTCTTAAACAAAAAACGATGAAGATATTGCAGGTTACAAATAAAGTACCTTATCCTACCAACGACGGCGGGGCCATTGCCTGCATGAATCTTACCCGCGGTTTTGCCCTGCTCGGCCACGACGTAACAGTGCTGGCCATGAATACCCGGAAACACCACACCCACATTTCCGAAATTCCCGATTCAGTTAAAGATTGGGCAGAGTTCAGGCTGATTGACGTAACGGCACGCACTTCGGCACTTGCTGCGTTTGTAAATCTTTTTTTTTCAGGAAAACCATACAATGCCGTGCGTTTCATCTCAAAACCTTTTTCTGACGGGCTGAAACATTTATTGCAGGAAAACGAATTCGACATCGTGCAACTGGAAGGACTTTATGTGTGTCCCTACATTCCGGTCATCCGAAAATATTCAAACGCAAAAATTGTTTACCGGGCCCACAACATCGAACATGAAATTTGGGAACGCACTGCCAGCCTCTATAAAGGCCTCAAAAAAATCTACCTGAAGATACTTGCCCGGCGGATCAAAAAGTTTGAAAAAGGGTTTTTAAATGATTACGATTTGCTGGTGCCAATCACCGAGCGCGATGGAAAAATTCTGAACCGGCTGGGCAATTCAAAACCTGCCCATATTTCACCCACCGGCATCGATACAAAAGTGCTTATTCCTCACTCGAAAAACCTCGAGCATCCATCCCTTTTTCACATTGGTTCGCTCGAGTGGGCACCTAACCAGGAGGGGTTAATCTGGTTTATAGAGAATTGCTGGCCCGAAATTTACAAGAAGTTCCCGGGGTTAAAATTTTACATTGCCGGGCGGAATGCTCCCGAATGGCTGGTACACCACTTTAACAAGCCCAACATTGTATTTAAGGGCGAAGTGGCCGATGCCTACGAATTCATGAACGCTAAATCAATCATGGTAGTTCCTCTGTTGTCGGGGAGTGGGATGCGTATCAAAATTATTGAAGGAATGGCACTGGGAAAACCCATTGTCTCTACTCCGGTCGGTACGGAAGGAATTTCAACCCAATCGGGAAAAAATATTTTAATTGCCCGCGATGAAAAGGAATTTGTGGCTGATATTGAGCGGCTGGTTACCGATGGTAAACTGTTTGACAACATTAGCCGGAATGCCATTGAATATATCCAGGAAAAATTTGATAATTTAGCGCTGGCCGGTGCACTCATTAGCTTTTATAAACAGCATACCCAATGATTTTAAAGCTTCTTTTTTGGGCACTTCTTTTTATCCTTTTTTATACCTACCTGGGATATGCAATGCTTTTATTTTTATTGGTTCAGTTAAAAAAAATCTTTTCGCCCCGAAAACCAGTAACGGCGCCGGAATATGAACCCGAAGTGTGCCTGTTTGTAACAGCCTACAACGAAAAAGATTACATTGAACGGAAGGTGAAAAATTCCCTGGAACTCGATTACCCCCGGGAAAAAATCCAGTATGTTTGGGTAACCGACGGATCCAGTGATGGCACTCCCGGTTTGCTAAAGCAATACAAAAACCAGGAAGTTTATCATTTACCCGAGCGCCGGGGGAAAATGCACGCCATGAACCGTGGGATGCAGTTTGTGGAAGCGTCCATCGTTATATTTTCGGACACCAACACCCTTTTGAACAAAAAAGCTGTGCGCGAAATGGTAGCATGTTTTAGTGACCCGCAAACAGGCTGTGTGGCAGGTGAAAAACGAATTGTGGAAAAAGAGGCCGATGTAGCTGCCGCGGCAGGGGAAGGGTTTTACTGGAAATTTGAATCGGCCGTGAAAAAGCTGGATGCCGAACTCAATTCTGCAGTGGGGGCGGTAGGCGAGCTGTTCGCCATTCGCCGGGAGCTTTTCGAAGAAGTGGAACCTGACACCATTCTCGACGATTTTATCATTTCGTTGCGCATTGCCCAAAAAGGGTATCGCATTGCGTATGCACCCGGCGCTTATGCCGAAGAAGCTGCCTCGGTAAGTGTGAAAGAGGAATTAAAACGAAAAATAAGGATTGCCGCCGGGGGCATCCAAACGCTTTTCCGGCTGAAAAACCTGTTAAACCCTTTGAAGTTTGGCGTACTCAGCTGGCAGTACTTTTCACATAAAGTACTCCGGTGGACCCTGGCCCCATTTGCGCTTTTTCTGTTGTTTTTTATTAACCTAACCATGGTATGGGAAGCCGGGGCGTGGAGTTCACCGAGCTTTTACACCTTCTTTTTTTATTTTCAGGCAGCGGGTTATTTTTTAGCGTTGGTAGGCTGGTATCTCGAAAACCGGCGGATGCGTTTTAAACTGCTTTTTATCCCTTATTATTTTGTTTCAATAAACTATGCTGTCATTCGGGGTATTTTTCGCTATTTCAGGGGGGCACAACCGGCAAGCTGGGAAAAATCAAAACGGGCAGA
>CAYRBS010000099.1:7061-8430 GCA_964422335.1 uncultured Mariniphaga sp.
AACATGGGAAAGAATCAATTCAATTGTCGATATTTTATTTTAATTTTGCAGCTGATTTCAAAAGAAGGCGACACATGAATGATGAAATAAAACTCAATACTATTCCCGAGGCCATCGCAGCCATTAAAAAAGGTGAGTTGGTTATTGTGGTAGATGATGAAGACCGGGAAAACGAAGGTGATTTTATTGTTGCCTCAGAACTGGTAACCCCTGAGGTTATCAATTTTATGACCATTCACGGGCGGGGGCTGATTTGTGTCGCGTTAACCGAACAGCGGTGTGAAGAGTTGGAACTCGACTTAATGGTGGGGCAAAATACTTCTTTCCATGAAACACAATTTACCGTTTCGGTAGATGCCCTTCATCCCAGTGTTACTACGGGTATTTCGGCCCAGGACAGGGCAACCACTGTTAAAATGCTGGTTGACAGCAAAACCCAACCACAGGATTTGGCACGCCCGGGCCATATTTTTCCACTGATAGCAAAAAACCGCGGGGTGTTGCGCCGGAGCGGGCACACCGAAGCAGCTGTTGACCTGGCAAGGCTGGCCGGGCTCAAACCATCCGGTGCCCTTGTGGAAATAATGAACGACGACGGCACCATGTCGCGGCTGCCTCAACTGGTGAAACTGGCCAAAAAATTTGACTTAAAGATCATTACAATAAAAGACTTAATTTCCTTTTTATTTCAGAGCGAAAGTTTGGTTGACCGGGGCGAAGAAGTAAACCTGCCCACCCAGCATGGCGATTTTAAGATTGTTCCCTTCCGGCAAAAATCAAATGGTGCAGAGCATGTTGCGTTGATTAAAGGTGAGTGGGAGGTGAATGAACCTGTGCTTGTGCGCGTGCATTCATCGTGCATGACCGGAGATATTTTCGGATCGCGCCGTTGCGAATGCGGCGACCAGCTTCATAAATCGATGGAGATTATTGAAAAAGAGGGCAAAGGGGTGATTGTTTACATGATGCAGGAAGGCCGCGGAATTGGGTTGTTAAATAAAATTGCTGCCTACAAATTGCAGGACCAGGGATTGGATACCATTGAAGCCAATTTGCACCTGGGATTTAAAGCCGATGAACGCGATTACGGGGTAGGGGCGCAGATTTTGCGCAACCTCGGTGTTACCAAAATGCGCCTGCTTACCAACAACCCGGTAAAAAGAGTCGGACTCGAGGGGTTTGGCCTCGAAGTGGTTGAAATTCTTCCCATTGAAATTGAACCAAACGAATTCAACGAGCGATACCTGAAAACCAAGCGCGACCGCATGGGGCACCACCTTCGCCATTTTAAATACGACAAATAGTTTTTTGCACACAGGAATATTCCTGGTTAAATATATTTTGCAAATCTGGTTAGATTTGTTTTTTG
>CAYRBS010000100.1:0-5463 GCA_964422335.1 uncultured Mariniphaga sp.
CCAGAACTGGATTTTGAATCCAGCGCGTCTACCAATTCCGCCATCCGGGCTTTTTCCTGTTGCGGAAAAATGGTGTGCAAAGCTAATTATTTCACCCAAATTGGCAAAATCTATTTTCTTATATTTGTTTGTCGGTTTTTTCTTGAATTAAACATCACAAAAAATGAGTGAAGAAAACAGGGATACCAAATTACGCGAACACCTGGCCAACGAACGCACGTACCTGGCCTGGATACGTACCTCCATTGCCTTAATGGGACTGGGATTTGTCATTGTAAAATTTGCGCTCTTCCTGAAAGAAATTGCCGTTTTGCTGGAAGATATCAATATTACCATTTCCGAAGGTTTCTCGGCAGTAATCGGGGTCGTTATGGTGGCGCTTGGGGTTATCCTGGCATTTTTTGCATTTTTTCAGTACAAAAAAGTGGAAACACAAATCAACCGGCAAACGTATCAATCCTCCCCCCTGATTTCCGTTTTGCTCACCCTTGCCATCTTAATCGGTGGAATTCTCCTCATCGTTCATCTGTTAACCAATATTATTATTTAATCCTGCTTTGGCCTTTCCCATAATCAACCCGATTTTACTACCTTAGTCCATTATATGATACCAGCGGGACAATGAGCAATCAGGAAGACCATATACTTTTTAATAAAATAAAAACGGGCGACGAAAAGGCATTTGAGCAGCTTTTCCACCGTTATTACCCGTTCTTGTGCCTGCGTGCTACCCAACTGGTAAAAAATGCTGACGATGCCCAGGAAATCGTTCAGGAGCTGTTTGTAAAGTTGTGGGAGAAAAGAGGGGAAACAGAAATCGAAACTTCAGTGAAAAATTACCTCTCCCGGGCAGTAAAAAACCAGTGCCTGAACTTTATCAAACATAATCAAATTAAAAACGAACATGCCCGGAGATTTTTAGCAGAACCCGAATCAATCCCTTCGGAGGAAGATTTTTGGGCCCGGGCGGAATTGCTCAAAACAATAGAAGAAAGCCTGGCGAAACTCCCCGAAAAACGCAGGGAAATTTTCAGGTTAAGCCGGGAAGAAGGGTTAAAATACCGGGAAATAGCCGAAAAGCTTAATATTTCGGTAAAAACGGTTGAAACTCAAATGGGCCTCGCTATCAAAACATTACGGGATAAGTTAAAAAAAATCCTGTTGCTTTTTTAATTTTTCTGAAATCCGGTTCAGGGTATTTTCATTTTCAGTTGTCATTAAAGCAGATGATGAATAATATTGAATACAAATAGTTCTCAAAAGAATTATTGAACTTCACATATAAATTCCATCGAAAACCACTAAGGGTAAACGTAATGATAAAATGAAAACAGAAAATTCCAAAGAAAAACCCGGCTGGGAACTGCTGGCTAAATACCTGGCCCGCGAAGCCACTGATTCCGAACAAAAGGAGGTGGAAAAATGGGCAGATTTAGCGGAGGAAAACCGCAGGGAACTGGAGCAAACAAGGCTGCTCCTCGAAAAAACAGATTGGTTTTACCAGCTGAAAACCTTTGATTCCGGCAAAGCCTGGAAAAAAATCCATCCACACATCCGGCCTGAAAACCCGTTATCTGCCCGGTATAAAAATTTACGAAACCAGGCAAAAAACACTTTCTACAAATACGCAGCAATTATAATAATTGCGCTGATGCTGGGCTCTGCCGGGTATTTCATCGGTTTCAATAATCAGCTTTGGGGAGCTTACAGCGAAATCAGTTCACCGGAAAACGAAGTATTGAATGAATATGTTTTACCTGATGGCTCGGTGGTTGCATTAAACAGCAACTCGAAACTGCATTTTCCCAAAAAATTCAAAAACAATTCGCGGGAAGTAACCATTACCGGAGAAGCATTTTTTGACGTGAAACCCGATCCGGATAATCCTTTCATAATAAATGCCGGAAACGCACAGGTAAAAGTGCTGGGGACCGCGTTTAATGTGTGTGCCTATCCGGAAACAGAAACCGTGGAAGTGGTGGTGGAAAGCGGTTCAGTCCAGGTTTTATCCGTTAATAACGAAAAACCGGATGAAATTTCCCAACTGCTTTTAAATACCGGTGAAAAGGGAACACTGTTCAATACTGTAAACCGGCTTGAAAAAACCCTGAACACCGATCCAAACTACCTGGCCTGGAAAACCAACAACCTGATTTTTAACGAAACCCCTCTTTGGGAGGTAGCTGAACACCTGGAAAAAATATACCACATTGATATTGAAATGGAAGAGGATACCCTTGAAAACCTGGCTTTAACTGCTGAATTTGAAAACGAATCCCTCCATTTTATTTTGGATGTAGTTAAACTCACTTTTGATTTGGAATTATCAGAGAGAAACGGACAATATATTCTGTCAGATGAAAAAACAATAGAAATAAATTAAAAATTACAATGAGATGAAAACAATATTGAAAAAAACCCGGATTGCTTTTGTTCTTGCGTTTGCTGTTTTGGTTTTAGCACCCCTAACAAATTTTGCACAAGAACCCGACGAGCAGGCGCTCGATCAAAACATCAGCATTTACGCTGAAGAGGAGCCTTTATCTGATATTATTGAAAAAATCTGCAACTATTTAAACATCGATTATTCTTACAACTCAAAAATTGTTGCCGATAAAAAGGTAAGCCTGAACGTATCGAACAAGTCCATTAAATATGTACTTGACCAACTGATGAAGGATTTTTACCTTCTGTTTGAAATTGAAGATGACATCCTGGTAGTCAGGGACTATGTGCCTCTTGATGAAAGTATTGATTTTGAAAGGGATAACAACCAGTTTGTGGGCACCAACCGCGGATTTCTTTTCGACGACCCACGCAATGAATCCATCACCATCGATTTTAAATCGGCCAGTAACCTGATAATTATTCCGGTAAAAATCAACGATTCGGATACCCTGAATTTTATTCTCGACACGGGGGTGAAATTCCCGATTATTACCGAATTGCCCTTTGTTAACAAACTGAACCTGAATTACCTCATGCCATTGCAGATTCAGGGGCTGGGCGAGGGATATGAACTTACCGCTTACCGCTCGGGCAATAACACCATTAACCTGGATGGATTGACTGCCCGCAACCAGGAAATTCAAATGATTCTTGATGAAAATTTCCAGATTTCGCAGATGCTGGGAATTCCGGTTCACGGTCTGATTGGTTTTAACCTGTTCAAAGATTATATTGTAAAAATTGACTATTCCAGCGAAAAACTGACCCTTTACCGGCCCGAGCATTACGAATACCGCGACCGGCGTAAGGACATCATACTACCGTTGCATTTTGAAGGGAAAAAACCATTTGTACGCACCAGCATTGTTACCGACGACCAGGAGGAGGTACCCGTTAAATTACTGGTCGATACCGGGGCAAGCGATGCCATTTGGCTTTCTGAAAAATCGGACGAACGTATTGAGTTACCCACGAATCACATCGAAACCTTTTTGGGCAGGGGATTAAGCGGCGACCTTTTTGGCGCAAAAGGAAGAATTGACGGCATTTGGGTTGGCCCGCTCATTTTGCCCGAACCCATTGTAGCTTTCCCCAATTCGACGTTAATTGACCAGTTACTTTCCACCAACGATCGGAACGGAACACTGGGGGCAGAAATTCTCCGGCGTTTTATGGTTACTATCGACTACCCAAACAGCCGCCTCACGCTGCGCCCCACTTATCGTGTAAAACAGGATTTCAACTATAATATGAGCGGAATGGAGGTAATTAACCCCATGCCCGGAATGCCCATTTTTACCATTACCAACATCCGTGAAAATTCACCCGCCTATTTTGCCGGGCTGCAGGAAAACGACCAAATCCTTTCGCTCAACAACAGCCATCATCAATCGCTCGATTTAAACGACATCAACCTGTTGCTGCAAAGAAGGGAGAACAAAAAAATTAAAGTAAAAGTACTGCGCGACGGGGAAGAATATAAAACTTCATTTGAACTGAAAAAGGTATTTTAATGCGTATCCCCCTGTTTTCGATATTGATAACCATCCTGTTGTTTTCGCTCGGTTCCGCAGGGCAGCAACAGGATGGTTCTGTTTTCGAACGCCGGGTTACCATTAACGCACAAGACCAGCCGCTGAGAACCGTTTTAGACCAGATTAGCTGGCAGGCCAGGGTCTATTTCTCCTACGATGCCTCGTTGCTCGATGAGGATAAATCCGTTAGCATCGATGCCAACGACCAATCGCTCTATTCAGTTTTACATCAACTTTTTCATCCCGGTGAGTTTTCACTGACTGAGCTGGAAAACCAAATTATCATTACAAAAAAGAAGGCGGAAAACGACAGCATACTGCCTGCTGCAAAAGACTCAATCCCCGTAAAATACTTCTTCCTTTCCGGAAAAATTCTTGAAAAAAAGAAAGAAAACCCGATTCGCTATGCTTCGGTTTCCGTTTACAACAAACCCATTGGCACCATCACCAACAACGACGGCGATTTTTTATTAAAACTTCATCCCCGCCACATAAACGATACACTGGTGGTTTCGAGTATGGGCTACGGGCAAATTAAAATGCCTGCCCGCCAATTGCTCGACAACGATATTATACTGATGGAACCCGTTTCAATACGAATACGCGAAGTGAAAGTAACTTCCACCACCCCCGAAAAGCTTCTTGAAAACATCCGGGCAAACATCGTAAAAAATTATACCGCCTGGCCAAAGCTAATGTCGGCTTTTTACAGGGAAACAGTAAGGCAAGACGGTGATTTTATCAATGTTTCGGAAGCGGTGATGGAAGTACTGAAATCGCCTTATGTGAATACCTACCGCGATGACGTGGTTCGTTTGCTAAAAGGCAGGCAAAGCCCCGATGTACAAACATTTAAATGGATGAACTTTAAACTTCAGGGCGGGCCATTCACCATCACCCAGCTGGATGTGGTAAAAACCAACGAAAATTTTATCGACAAAGAATACGAACACATGTACAAGTACAACATTAGCCGGGTGGTATGGTACAACGAGCACCCCGTTTATGTACTTGAATTTGAGCCGGTACCGGGCCTTGATTTTACCGGATTTGTGGGGGAGCTGTATGTTCACCGTGAAACTTTTGCCATTGTTCATGCGCGTTTTGGGTTCAACCGGAGTGGACTGCGCAAAATCACACCGGTGTTGATTAAACGAACTCCCCGGGGCGTAAAAGCACGCCCGTCGTTTGTCGAGTACCAGGTAAATTACCAGCTGCACCAGGGAAAATGGCATTTATCAACGGCACAAACATCGGTTAAGTTTAAAATCCGCAGCCGCCGCGATAACATCAATTCCGAATTTCACAGCGTTTCCGACCTGCTGGTAACCGACATTCAACCTACCGAATTGAAAAAATTCCATCGCGAGGAGTCGTTTTCAAAACGCGATATTTTCGTGGAAATGATCGGAAGCTACGATCCTGATTTTTGGGAAAACTACAACATTATCAAACCCGACGAAGACCTGCGCAACGCGGT
>CAYRBS010000100.1:5563-8397 GCA_964422335.1 uncultured Mariniphaga sp.
ACAACATTCGTCATGGAACAATTCAGCACCCGGCAAAATAAACTTTCACGGCTCGTTCAGCGCGAAATGGCCGAAATATTACTTCAGCTAAACAAAGCAAAATACCAGGGAAAACTGATTAGCGTTACCATTGTGCGGGTGACCAAAGACATGGGGATTGCCCGCATCTACCTGAGCATTTTCCCCTCGGAATTTGCCGACGAAATCCTTCGCGAAATACAAATGAACACCAAAGCCATCAGGGGCGACCTGGGCAGGAGAATTGGCAAAAGTGTGCGGATTATCCCTGAGCTGGAATTCTACATCGACGACAGCCTCGATTACATCGAACATATCGACGAACTGTTAAACAAATAGTGTAGTTCAATATTTTCATTTATCTTCCGTTTTTCAGAAAAAGCATCCATTGAATTTACCACTTTTCATAGCAAAACGTTACCTGGTTTCTAAAAAGAAACAGAATATAATCAATATTATTTCTGCTATTTCGGTGGCCGGTATCATTGTGGGTACCATGGCGCTGGTAATTGTATTGTCGGTTTTTAATGGCTTTAACAGCCTGATTGAAACCTTTTTCAGCAATTTCGACCCCGATTTGAAAATTACGGCTGCCGAAGGAAAAATGTTCACCCCAGCCGATTACCCGTTTGAAGAAATTAAAGAACTGCCGGGGGTGGTACATTATTCCGAAGTCATCGAGGAAGTGGCCCTGTTGAAATACAACAGCCAGCAATACCCGGCCATTGTTAAGGGCGTGCCGTCTAATTACGCCAATTACACCAAAATTGACACGCTTATTGTTGACGGTTCGTTTCTTCTTAAAGAGGATGGGATAAATTATGCCCTGGTAGGGCAGGGCGTAGCATACAACCTGGGCATTGGAATTACTTTTGTTGATCCCATCCGGATATTTGTTCCCCGAAAAGGGCGGCAATCGTCTGTTAACATCTCACGTTCAATAAACTACGATTACATTTTCCCATCGGGGATTTTTTCGGTTTTAGAAGAAATCGATTCCAAATACATCATTGTCCCCTATAATTATGCAAAAGATCTTTTTGAAAGCGGAGATCAGGTTTCGTCTGTAGAACTTGGGCTCGATCCGGAAGTAAAACCACGCAAACTACAGAAAGAAATACAAGAAATTTTAGGCGAAACGTTTCATGTGAAAAACAAATACCAGCAACACGATTTGATATATAAAACCATGAAAACCGAAAAATGGGCCGCTTACCTCATCCTGGTTTTTATTTTAATCGTGGCTTCTTTTAATATGCTAAGCAGCCTTTCTATGCTGATTATCGATAAAAAGGAGGACTTGTTTATTTTGCGCAGTATGGGTGCCGACGACCAACTTATCCGGCGGATTTTCCTCTTCGAAGGATGGCTTATTTCATTTCTGGGCGCTGTGGTGGGCGCCTTGCTCGGAATATTGATTTGCTGGCTGCAGATAAAATTCGAATTTATTACCCTTCCCGGGGCCGGGTCCTTTGTTATTTCTGCCTACCCGGTTAAAATTATTTTTTCAGATATTGTTATAATCCTCGGCATTGTCTTTTCAATCGGGTTTTTGGCTTCATGGTATCCGGTAAAATTCATTTCCCACCGTTATCTGCTTAATGTAAATGCTTAATTTTATACCTGAAAGTTTCAGATTCATTAATTCTTTGCTTTGCGAATTTGGCGTTTCTATAATTTCGCGCATTTTGCGTGGGATAAATCCTGATATTCGTTCTTCTTTAGCTGGTTAATTTATTTTATTTTGCAAGGTGTAACAATTGCATTAATTCAATAAAAAAAACACTGTGAAAGCACTGGTAAAAAGAAAAGCGGAGAAAGGTATCTGGATGGAAGATGTTCCTGTTCCGGAAGTACGGCCCAACGATGTATTAATAAAAATCAGAAAAGCGGCCATTTGCGGAACGGATTTACATATTTACAAATGGGACGAATGGGCACAGAAAACCATTAAAACACCCGTAATTATCGGTCACGAATACATGGGAACCGTGGTGGAAGTGGGTTCTGAAGTTGACCGGGTGAAAGTAGGGGAGAGAGTTACTGTTGAAGGCCACATTTCGTGCGGGTTTTGCCGGAATTGCAGGCGCGGCAGGCAACACATCTGCGACCACACAATCGGCATTGGGGTGCATCGCGACGGTGGTTTTGCTGAATACATTTCTGTTCCGGCAAAAAATGTGCTTCATGTTGATGTTAGTATTCCCGATGAAATTATGTCCATCATGGATCCGTTGGGAAATGCCACGCATACCGCCCTTTCATTTCCGCTGCTGGGAGAAGATGTTTTGATTACCGGAGTAGGGGGGCCCATTGGCGCTATGGCTGCAGCTATTTGCCGGTTTGCCGGCGCCCGCAATGTTATCGGAACCGATTTGAGTGCATTCCGTCGCGCACTTGCCCGTAAAATGGGCGCTACGCGGGTTATCGACCCTACGAAAGAAAGCATCCTGGAAGCCATGGAAAGACATGGTATGGTTGCCGGGTTTGACATTGGACTGGAATGTTCAGGCTCTCCGGCAGCATTCAACGACATGGTAAACCACATGTACAACGGGGGAAAAATCAGCCTGCTCGGCCTGCTTCCTTCCCACACCAAAATAGACTGGAACAGCGTAATTTTCAAAGGATTAACCCTAAAAGGAATTTACGGAAGGGAGATGTATGAAACCTGGTACCACATGGAAATGATGCTCACCTCGGGCCTCGATATCACGCCGGTAATTACGCACCGGTTCAGGGCAGATGATTACCAGCAGGCATTCGATATTATGGAAGAAGCAAATTGCGGCAAAATTATTCTGGATTGGGAGTAA
>CAYRBS010000101.1:0-8362 GCA_964422335.1 uncultured Mariniphaga sp.
GCCCGCATCCGGTAAACTGTGATGCACGTATCAGGGCAAACCACCGCACAATTGGTACAACCGTTGCAGGCTTCGGCATTTGCCATATACGAATAATGGTATCCCCGGCTGTTTACATTGGCATGCAACGCAAGCACATCCTGCGGACACGCCTCCACGCAGAGATCGCATCCTTTACAAACTTCTTCGTCAACTACGACAGCTCCTACTACTTTTGCCATAATCTTTAAATTTTCTGCTAAAATTAAAAACCTTTTCTCCTTAAAAACACCATAAAAATCAGGTTATGGAATTAATTTTAAAGAAGGTTAGAATCTTTAAACCTGGGGAAATTCTAACTGATAAATCGTTAGTTTTCCTTTGCTCCTGGTTAAAAATTACACCCTGGCAACAAAACTATTTTTTACATGGCTGAATTTATGCAACTAATGTTGCGTTCTTAAATTTTATACAGAAAACGGGTGAGAATGTTACGATGAATGCCCAGGTAAGAGGCAATATGCTGGCGCTGGAGTTTTTTCCCAAGCTCGGGATGTTCCTCAAAAAATTTACGGATACGCTGTTCGGCGTTCAGCGATTGAAATGAATGAATACGCTCCATCGCCTGAATGTAGCTTTCTTCGGCCAGGATGCGCACGGTCCGCTCAAATTTGGGATTGTGGTCGAGCAGGTATTTAAACTCCTCCTTTTCAATGCAAATCAGTTCCGAATCTTCGTACGAACGAATGGCCTCGCTGGAATTTTTCCCGAGGTAAAAACTGCGGTGGTTACTAATAATAAAATTATTGGGGGGGAAGAAAAAACGGGAGATCCACTCGGAACCGCTGTCGGCAAGGTAAGTAGAATAAAGCAATCCGCTGATGAGTATCCCGATTTTTTGGGTTTTCTCTCCATAATCAATAAACGACTCGCCCTTTTTCAACACCTCCGGTTGGTTTTTCAGTTCAAACTGCTCCAGCAGCTCAAGGGTAAGTTTGTACCGGGAAATAATTTTTTTCTGATCCATCAACATTTTCTCAATTGCTTTTGGAAAAATGGCGGTTGAACAACTTCAGCCGGTATTCCAAATCAGGAAATTGGTCGCGCCGCACAAACGAAACACACGCCCGAATTCCTTCCTCGTTGCTTCCGGTGTTGTCGAGTGCAATGGCACTGACGCCGTAATAAAGCAAATTGGCCACCAGCTGGTTGCCGGTCATCCCCGGATAGGAAATCGTGAAATAAAAACCATCGGCAATGGGTTGTCCCAAATCCGTTTTATACACAATATCGAACCCGTTTTCGAGAAACAGGCGTTTCATGATCTTTGCTTTTTCACCGTATTCCTTTACATCTTCAACAAAATTAAAACGGCCTTCGTTGGCAGCTTTCAGGATGGCTGTCAGCGCCCACTGGGCCGAATGGCTGGTTCCCGATGATAAAGCGTAAAGCAATCGCAAGGTAATGGTACTGCCAAAATCGGTGCCTTTAAACCGCTGCTGAAGTGCCGGGTAATCGCGTTTGTAAAGCGTATCGGAAATGACCATTAACCCGCACCGCTGGCCGGCATACGAGAATATTTTTGAACTGGAAATAAAAAGAATGTAATTTTCGGTATATCTCGCTACCGTTGGCTGGTAAGGTGGCTGCCCGGGTTTCGACAAATCCTGCCGGAAATCCATCCCAAAATAAGCCAGGTCTTCCATCACAATTACATCGTATTTATTTGCTAAATCGCCAATAATTTGCAGCTCTTCTTCGGTAAAACAAATCCATGTAGGGTTGTTCGGATTGGAATAAATAATGGAGCAGATATTTCCTTTTGAAAGGAATTCTTCGAGTTTTGCTCTCAGTTTTTTTCCCCTGAAGTTAAAGACATCGAACGTTGCATACTTCTGACCGAGCACCATCATTTGCTGTTTTTGCACCGGAAACCCGGGATCGATAAACAGGGTGGTGTCTTTTCCTTCCACTGCATTTCCGGCTGCCAAAAAAGCGGAGTATGTTCCCTGCATGGAGCCCACGGTTGGAATGCACCCTTTCGGGGAAACTTCGATGTCGAGGAAATTTTTCACAAACCGGGCGGCTTCTGTTTTTAGCGGTTTAATACCGTCCACCATGGGGTAAATGGCTGCCACTCCTTTTTTAAGTGCTTCAATTTCGGCCTCCATCCCGATTTTTGCCGGTGGCAACCCCGGAACACCCATTTCCATGCGCACATAATGTTCCCCGGTTTCTTCCTCCACCAGGTTAACCAACGCCACAATTTCACGAATAGAAGCTTTTCCGGGATCGGCAATCCGAAGTTCTTTTATTTTTCTATCGATTACTTCTTTACTAAACGGTGAATTTTCCATGTTTTACTGATCGATTAAAACCCGAATTGCGGACGAATTTGCTCTACCCATTTTTTCACCCGTTCGTCGGTTAATTCAGGCTCAAAATCTTCATCCAGGGGCAATCCCATAAACTTACCGTCAACCACTGCTTCCGATTCATCGAATTCATATCCATCGGTGGGAACCTGTCCGACAAGGGTGGCGCCGTTTTTTTTCAGTTCGCGGCCCAGTAGCCCGATGTGATCGACAAAAGTCTGGGAATAGGTAACATGATCGCCCAACCCGTAAATGGCAAGCGTTTTACCCTCGTAGCGGGTTTTACCGATTTCCGGCAGAAACTTTGCCCAGTCAACGTTATTGTAGGTAGCGTGCCAGGTTTCTTTTCCCACCGTTGAAATTCCAAAAATAATTTTATCGTACTTTTCCAAATCGGCCACGCTGGCATCTTTTATGGGTACCATTATCACCTTGTCTTCGCCAATCGTATCTTTTAATTTGTTGGCTACCCTGTGAACCGCGCCGTCGAGCGGGCCAAAGAAAATTGCAGTTTTGCTCATATCATTCTGTTATTTTGTTGTTTACTGATCGTGTATATAAATTTCGCCCCGTTCGTATTCGCCCAGAATGGCCAGGCTCGAAACACTTTTCAACACCTGGTGAAGGGCTTTATCGTAACTTTTCGGCTTTTCCCACTCTACGTCCACATGAATGGTGTATTCATTGGGTTTTCCGATTACCGGCACCGACTGGATTTTAGCCAGGTTGATTTCGTTCTCAGAAAAAACATTCAGCACCCTTGCCAGCGACCCGTAAAAATGGCCCACCTCAAAACAGAGCGATGCCTTATTGGCTTTCTCCGTAGGATTTCCGTGTTTTGAAAGAATCACAAAACGGGTGTAATTTTTTTTGTTGGTTTCAATACCGGTTTCGAGGATTTCGAGCTGGTACAGTTCAGCCGAACGTAAATTACCAATTGCCGCTGCATTCGGAAGCCGCTCCTCGGAAATAAGTTTTGCTGCCGCGGCCGTGTCCATTCCTTCGTGTAGCTCGGCATTCGGGAAATATTTTTCGATATATTCCACACACTGCTGAAGTGCAACAGGATGCGAATAGATATCGGTAATATCGCCCGCCTTGACTCCAGGTGAAACCATTAAATTCATTTGAATGTGAAGGTAAATTTCTCCGATTATCCGCAGGTGGAAATCGCGAATCAACTGGTAATTTTTCAGCAAACTTCCGGCAATGGAGTTTTCAATGGCCATCACGGCGTAATCCACCTCATCGGTATCTACCAATTCACAAACACTGGTAAATGACTTACATTCAACCACTTCAATTTTTTCTTTGAAATATTTTACTGCCGCATCTTCATGAAAAGATCCGACAATTCCTTGTACAGCTATTCGCTTCATTTGCTTGTTTTAAAATGAATTCAAATATACAAATTCTGAAAAAAGAACAGGACAATCATAAATTATGTCGGCCTGAATGAACGTTACAGCTTGTAATGCCCGTTGTTACCGAGCAATTCGTCTTTGTGCTTTTCGAGTTTTTCCATACATTTATCAATATCCGAAGGCCTGATAACTATCACGGCGGTGTTGTCATCCATTGAAAATGCGTAAAGGTATTCGATAAACACCCCTTCGGAACTCAAAATTTGCAGCATACGCGACAAAGCACCGGGACGGTTTGGACTGTTTACCAAAACCACATCGGTAGTGCGGGCCGAAAACTGTTTTTCCTTTAGCACATTGCATGCTTTCTCCGGGTCGGAAACAATGAGCCGCAGCACTCCAAAATCGGAGGTGTCGGCCACCGTAAATGCAGAAATATTGATACCGGCATCGCCAAGAATTTGTGCTACCTCATTCAACCTGCCCGATTTGTTTTCCAAAAAAACCGAAACTTGTTTTGCCTTCATACTTTCTAAATTTTACGATTGTCAATTACCCGTTTGGATTTCCCCGCCGTTCGTTCAATGGTTTTCGGCTCCACCAGTTTCACATCGACCGAAATACCGAGCGTACCCTGTATATTACCAGTGATCTTTTTTCGCAGTGCTTCCAGCTCCCGGATTTCATCGGAGAAAAACTGTTCCTGCACTTCCACCAGTAATTTCAACACATCGAGCGTACCTTCCCGCTCCACAATAAGCAGGTAGTGTGGTTCGGTTTCGCTCATCTCCAGCAACACACTCTCTATTTGCGAAGGGAACACGTTCACTCCCCTGATGATGAGCATATCGTCGGACCTTCCGGTGCATTTTTCCATTCGCACGAGGGTGCGGCCACAGGCACATTTGTCGTAAATAAGGCGTGTTAAATCGCGGGTGCGGTAGCGCAGAATGGGAATACCTTCTTTGGTTACGGTAGAAAAAACCAGCTCGCCCAGTTCGCCGGGCGGAAGGGATTCCAGCGTTTCCGGATCAATAATTTCCGGAATAAAATGGTCTTCGTTAACATGCATCCCCGCCTGCTGTTCGCACTCGCACGATACACCCGGCCCCACAACTTCGCTCAGCCCGAATATATCAATGGCTTTCAGCTTCAGTTTGGCTTCAATTTCGTAGCGCATATTTTCACTCCACGGTTCGGCCCCAAAAATTCCCACACGCAAATTCAACTTGTCCGGATCGATGCCCATCTCCTGCATAACTTCGGCCAAAAACAAGGCGTAAGAAGGCGTACAGGCGATAACCGAAGTACCGAAATCCTGCATCAACTGAATTTGTTTTTTGGTATTTCCTCCCGAAATGGGGATTACCGTGGCGCCGAGGTTTTCGGTGCCATAATGCAATCCCAGGCCACCGGTAAACAAACCGTAACCATAAGCCACCTGCACAATGTCGTTTTTGTGTACACCTGCCATACAGAGTGTGCGGGTTACCACTTCGGACCACATTTGCAAATCGTTGCGGGTATAACCAACAACAGTAGGTTTCCCGGTGGTGCCCGAACTGGCATGCACACGTACTATTTCACTCATGGGCACGGCAAACATGCCAAACGGGTAATTGTCGCGTAAATCCGATTTATTGGTAAACGGAAGTTTGCTCAGGTCATCCACCGATTTGATATCGCCGGGGAGCAACCCCTTTTCCTGCATTTTTGCCCGGTAGCTGGGAATATTATGGTAAATCCGCTGCACCGTTTGAACCAGCCTCTCACTTTGAACACCGTTCATTTCGTCGCGCGATGCACACTCAATCTTTTCGTTCCAAATCATTCGTTACTGTTCGAAGTATTTTACTTATTTATCTTTTATTCTGAACGGGGATTTTAATGTTTACATTCCGTAAACGGTTTTATCATCGAGAATGGGGATTCCATTCTGTGAAAGCAGTTTTTTGGCTTCCAGCGCATCGGGCACATCCAGTACAAGAATCGCCATGTTGTTCTGGGCAATAAGCCTGGTGTAAGCATTTTCAATATGAATGCCCACCCGGGCAATTTTCACCAGCAGTTCATCCAGCCCTCCTGCCTCGTCTTTCATTTCCAGGGCAATCACTTCGCGCAAAGCAACTGAATTTCCTTTGTCGGAAAGTGCCTGGTAAGCTTTTTCCGGTTGATCGACCAGCAGGTTCAACACTCCCCAGCCATGCAGGATGTTGGTAAGCGTAAGCGACCTGATATTTATCTGCTCCGATTTCAGGATGTTTGTAATTCCCTCGAAATGAGCAATTTTATTTTCCAGGAATACAGAAACTTCAAATGCCATAACCGTTGATTTTTGATAATGCCCAAAGCTGCAAAAAAAAGCACAGCCGTGCAATTTTTTTCAAATTTCAAACAAAAATAAAAGGAAAATTAAAAATTGTAAGCAACCGAAACCATATTTCTGAAATTTGTTACGTTTTCAGCATCTTTGACTTTCCCTTTGTCGTTGTAGTCAATATCTCCGTAGGCGGCTGTGGTCAGGCTCAGCTCCCATCCGAACATAAAATTTTTGTAATTATAAATCAACTGTGGCGAGATTTTATAAATCATGTCAATATCGGTTGCCATCCCGTATAAAGGCCCTACCGGATTTTCACCGGTGCCGAGGTTTTTCAGGTGCCCGGCAAACAGTCCAACTTTCCAGGTTTGCCCATAGGTAAAATTAACCCAGCTGTAAACATGGTTGAGCGGAGTATAGGTTTCAGCCCCGGTGGATTCGTCAACTGAGGCTACCGCGTAACCACCTGGCAAAAGACTTTCGTTCACATTCTGTCCGTACATCGATTTTGCCTTCAACTCAAACTTATCTTTGGTATATTTCAGGTAAGCCAGCGCTGCAATGGTATTCAGTTTTTCCGTAGTTTTAAAAGTACCGCTGGTTCCCGTTGTGGAGGTACGGGGCTGAATACTTTTCCAGTCGATGGCAGCACCCGCCACCCAATTTTCATTGAAATACTGTAACTGGGCATGAAGATTGGGAACTACGGCATCCCGCTGGTACTTGTAAGTTTTTCCGTCCGGTCCGTCGTTTGTATAGTTAAACTGGTAAACTGCCCCGGCAATAAAATCGAGGTTTTCGGTTAGCCGGTGAGTCAGCCGCAACTGCGGACTTCGGTTAAAAACCTGGAATGGCAACCCTGTATTTTCATTTAAAACTGACGGATATACTTTCTCGATAAACGTTGGGTGCCAGGCACGGCCAAAAAGCAGGGTCGTTTTTGGCCATGCAAAACTTGTATATGCATGACGGAGCCGCAAACCATTGGTTGCCGAATAACCGGTAAAATCAACTTCCACATAAGCCGAAACAGTTGCATTTCCCATTTCCAGGCCCGTAAACCGGGTGCCAAACCGCGAAAACGTGTTTAAAAAATGGGCATTAGGCTGTGCGTTGATATCTTCTCCATTTTCATCATAAACGGGTTCGTAAGGATAAAATTCAAGCAAATGGTCACAGGCACATACGTTTTTACGGGAATCAAAAATAAAGTCGTTCCGCACAAAACCGGAAAAACCGACCTCAATATTTTTTGCTGTAAAAAAACCCTGGGAATAAGCTGTTACTGAAATAAAAACGAGTAGTACCGGTAATATAGTCTTCATACTCCGTTGATTTTTGGTTTGAAAATAATTGATTTTTTGCAGCATTAAAAGTAACAGAAAAGAATGGAAATTAAGTGTTTCAAAATGAACAAAAGAAGGCTATCCGATAATTTATTTTCATTTTAAATAACAAGAAAACGAGAAAATATTTTTTTTGAAATGTAACAATTGATACAACCTTAAAGTAGAATTACAGTAATATTTGAAACAAAAATCAATCTGTACCGGACTATGTTAAAGAAATTTCTTCCGCCACCAAAATGGAAGCTTCCCGTAATGATTGCTTCCAGTATTTTTATTGGAATAGCATTGTTTACATTGTACATGTCGAAAGCCCATTCCTACCTTTCCGACGATCCCAAAGCATGCGTAAACTGTCACATTATGGCCCCTCAGTATGCCACATGGACCCACAGCTCGCACCGCGAATGGGCCCATTGCAACGATTGCCATGTACCCCAAAACAATATTTTTAACAAATATTATTTCAAAGCAAAAGACGGGTTGCGACATTCTGCACTATTTACGCTCAGAAAAGAACGACAGGTGATTATGATACTTGAAGAGGGCGCTGAAGTGGTACAAAACAACTGCATCCGGTGCCACGAACAGCAGCTGGTAGATCCCAAACTGGAAGCGTCGGTAGATATGTACAGGGCAATAAGGGAAGGCCGGCGTTGTGTTGACTGTCACCGCGAAGAAGGAGGCCATGGCAGGATGAACAGCCTTTCCAGCGCTCCCCATGCCCGTGTTCCCCTGCCACAAAACCCCGTTCCCGAATGGTTAAGAAAATATTTAAACAACTAAAAAATTATAAACAATGAGCAACAACCTGAAATTAACCGAAAAACGCCCATGGCTGGCATGGGTCCTTTTTATTGTTACCATCATAGTGGTTTTCCTTTTGGGGCTGCTGGCCTCGTCAATTATTGAACGCCGGATGGAGGCAGTTTATGTGAGCACTCCACAAACTGACATTCAGCCTTACGAGCCGCGAAA